>NZ_JBFGYP010000033.1:0-27657 GCF_041587335.1 Halobacteriovorax sp. | reverse complement strand
CTCGTAGCTATGACAGTCTCTAATATTTGATAGGGGAATACGTTCAGGAGTTCTTAGATCAAAGAGTTCCTTCTCAGCTTTAACTGCTCTAAAGATAGACTCTGCTCTCTTAGTACTCTCTGGATGTTTGATACGATTCCCAAGGGCCCACTCGTACTTAGGGTGAAATTCCATTTGCTTAGTGTGGAAGAAGACAGGGATTTTTTGCTTTTCTTTTTTATTAGTTTTCATAGGGTTTATCTTAACAGTTTTTGGAATAGGGTAAAGGCTGGGGAAACCTAATTTATTCAATAGTATTAGGTGTATATAAACTTAGAAGAAAGCTACGGATAAGTTAGTGTGCCATTGTTTTGGTTCGTCTTCTTAATATAAATTCTTTATTTTTACTTAAGTCTAAATTTATCTAAGTTATTGTAAAATAAGCTTTATTTAAAGGGGGCTCTGCTAATGTATTGATTTAATTAGCAACTTAATTATTCCGTCAAGAATTATAGGCGCTCTGCCGATATAATCTTAAGCTGGTTGAGTCGTAAGTGTTTGAGATTGCTTGCAAGTTAAATATCTGGTTAATTTTGGTTTAATATTTAAAAAGTCTTAACTATAACAGGAAGGGGTTAAATTAAAAATTTTATACTTCTAATCATATTCTCTGTATTTCTTACTTCATGCGCTGGAGGAGGAGAAGAAGCAGTTGAAGTTGCCTCTGAGGCAAGCTCTTCTGCTCCATCTGTTGATACGCCAGGAAGTGTAGATCTTCCTATTGAGGAGCCCGTTGTTCCCGTTGTAACTTTAGAGCGAATTGTTGCTAGTACTGACAAGGTTAGCCTATCTCTTAGTGAGGTCGCCAACTTGACGGCCACGGGGTATTACTCTGATGGAAGCTCTTTAAATATTTCTTCTGCTATAGAGTGGAGTTCAAATAATACTGAGAGGGTAACCATTGCTGGTAATAAGGCAACGGCAATTGGTGTTGGAAGTGTTTCTATAACAGCAAGTCTAGATGCAGTAAGTACTTCTATAACTCTCTTGCCTTTTAGCGCAAATCTTACTGGAATTGAATTAAGTGTTAGCTCTTTAGAACTTCCTAGTGAAGGGCAAGCTCAACTTATAGTTACTGCTACCTATGATAATGGACAATCATTAGATGTTACTGACTCAGCAATTTACAGTATGGATGATTCTACAGTTGCTAGTGTTGATGACTCAGTGGATTTTGGAATGATCACTGCAAATTCAACAGGAACAACAAACCTTAATATTAACTATAGTGGGTTTACAAAGATACTCCCAATAGAAACGACAACTACTGTTATTACTGGACTTCAAGTTACACCAATCATTGGGAGTAGGGCCAAGGGCGCTAGTCAACAATTTTATGCAACTGGAAATTTAGATAATGGAGAAACAATTGATTTATCAAGTAGTGTCACTTGGAGCTCATCTAATTCAGAAGTTCTTAGTATTTCAGATGAAGGGCTCGCTAATTTAGTAAACTCTGGAAATGTTTCTGTTACAGCTAACTATGGTGGTTTCTCAAACTCTGTATCATACTCGGTAACAGAGAAGCTTATTAGTTCTTTAGATCTAACTCTTTCTTCAGAGAGCATTTCTACAGGAGTTAGTGCTCAGGCCACTTGTATTGCAAACTACAATGACGGAAGTAGTGAAGATGTATCTGATAGTGTCACATTCTCTGTTGATAATAGTGAGTTGGGGATTATATCAAATTCACAAACTACAAAAGGAAAGATCACTCCTATCTCTGAGGGGACTCTATCTATTATTGCAGAACTAAGTGGAGTGTCTGTAAGTAAGAGTTTAACAATCACAACAGCTTCTTTAATAAGTATTGCAGTAGAAACAAATGAAAGCTTAATTTCATCAGGAGTGAATGCCTACTTTAGAGCGATTGGAACGTACGATGATGACAGTATTGTAGAAATAACTGATTCTGTGATTTGGTCAATTTCAAATAGTGAGTATGGCTCTATCTCAAATTCAACTCAAGATAGAGGACTCTTCAATAATATATTTAATGGTACGAGCACAAGTTCATTAACGATAACAGCAAGTATTGATTCTATAGATGGAGCTCTTGATGTCTTACTTGCTCCTGGAACTATATCTTCAATTAGTATTAGTCCTCAGAGTGCAGTTATGAATACAAGTCAAAATATAGACTTTAGTGCCTTTGCAAATTTTTCTGATGGAGCCAGAGTCGAGATTACTGACATTGTGACATGGGAGAGTTCAGATACGAGTTTAACTATGGTGAGTAACTCTTTAGTTGATAAGGGAAGAGTTTCTTCTTTAGCTGAAGGGGTTGTTAATATCACTGCTAATTATAATGGACTGAGTTCTAGTAGCTCTGTTGTAGATGTAGATAACTCACAGACTCCAGTTGTTAGTGATAATGGTGATGGGCTCTTGGCCAGCTATTTCTCTGGAAATAATTTTGATAACCTTGAGGGACAAAGAATAGACTCTCAAATTGACTTTAACTGGAGTAGAGGGACTGCTCCTTTAGGCGTTGGAGATAACTTCAGTGTGAGATGGACTGGTCAAATAAAAGGAAAATACACAGGAGATTGTCAGATCTCGAGTCGCTCTGATGATGGGTTTAGAGTCACTATAGGTGGAAATTCTATTCTTGATATTTGGTTTCCTCATGCTCCTCGTTGGGATCATAACTATAGCGTACCTTTTGTAGAAGGTGAGAAGCAGGATATTACTGTTGAGTTTTTTGAGAATGGAGGGCAAGCAGTCGCTGAGTTATATTGGCTTTGCCCTGGTGATGATAATCTTGAGGTTATTCCAACTGAGTATCTCTATTCTAATTAGTGACACAATTAGAATAGAGAGTATTAAAAATTCTACATATAGTTTCTACAAACAGGGAATTCGTAGTTATATCTCATTTTTTTACATAGAGAAATTACTTGCTCTTTATCGTAATTATTACTCTCACACTGAGTATCAAAAGTTTTAGCGAAGGCTTCTTTCTTTCTTTTTACGTCTATTGTTTGTTCAATGTATTTTGCAGCTTCCATTCTGAACTCTACTTGTTTCGTCAGCTGTTCCTTATACTTGTTCCTGTGATATTCCACTTCAGAACATGTTGTGCCATAAGCTTGACACCTTTCTTTGAAATATAAAACTCTTTGTAATATAACTTTCTTTGTTTCCTCTACTCCCTGTAGGCTTCTCTCATAGTAATTAAGCATAGACTTTGCAGCATCAACATCCTTTTGAATGAACTCTAATTCATCTATATTCTCTAAACAAGATAGAATCTCATCATCACTATATGATCTTTTTACACTACTTGTGACTATTTCAAGAGAGTGGATATCTTTCTTTAGATTCATTGAAAGAGTTGGCTCTAGCTTTCCTTGTTCACATGTTGCTGAAAGTGTTGAAAAACTAAACAGAGTATAAAAAATAGTCATTTTAAGTATCTGTAATTTCATATCTAGTCCTCATAAAGTTTATTTGTACTAATATTAAAAGCAATACTTGTGCCATAAATTCTTCATTACTTATAGACACTTAAAATAAGATTGGAGTGAGAAATTGAGAGGTAACACTTTTTTTAATTAACTCTATCTCTTGATTAATTTTTCTAAACGAGAGGAGTTGCTAAGGATGTCTTTAAGCGTGTACTTGTCTAGATTATTCAAAAAAGAAGAAGTTGACTCATTTAAGATTTGTTTTAACTTACAGGATGGCGAAATTTTACATTTATTTGTAGAGGGGGCGAAACATTCAACAATGTGGAAGTCTGGTTCTGTTTGTCGTACTAATTTACCAATATTAATTTCTTCTGGAGATAAAGCAAGTTTTATACCTCCAGATGCTCCCTTAAAAGAATCGATCAAAGAAAGTTTAGAAAGTTGGTGAATTACCTTCGATAGGTGATTTTTCGAAATGTTATAACTTTCCGATATTTCACTCGAGGTGCAAATGCGATCTTCATTGATTCCAAGATAGATCAATACTCTAATTGAATAGTCAGTATATGTTGTAAGTTTCATATGAAATATGTAGCACAACTTATTCGAATTATCACAAAAATATCTCTAAGAACCAGATAAACTTGACATGTGGGCTTTGTGGTTTTAAATATGTATTTCAAATACATGTTTAAGGAGATGTGATGATAAATCAAAAAAGTATTGATATTGTTAAAAGTACAGCACCGGTTTTAGAAGAGAATGGAGTCTTGCTTACCAAATATTTTTATAAGAGGATGTTTGAAAATAACCCCGAAGTATTACCCTTCTTTAATAAAGCGAACCAAGAAAAGGGTGTGCAGCAAGATGCTTTAGCAGGAGCGATTTGTGCATACGCAAAAAATATTGATAACCTCGACGCTCTAAGTTCGGCAGTTCAGTTGATAAGTCATAAGCACTTCTCATTGAAAATTAAGCCAGAACATTATCCTATCGTTGGGGAAAACCTTTTAGAATCTATTAAGGATGTGCTAGGTGATGCTGCAACTCCTGATTTAATCGATGCATGGTCAGAAGCATATTTTTTCTTAGCTGATATTTTTATCAATGCTGAAAAATCATTGGAGGAAGAGTCTATAAAAAATTTCAATGGATATAGTGGCTTTAAGAAGTTTGAAGTTGTGCAAAAGATTAAAGAAAGTGAAGTGATTACTTCTTTTATACTAAAGCCCAAAGACGGAAGATTACCAATATTTAAGGCTGGGCAGTATATCACTGTAAGAGTTCCTAGTGATGAGACGACAACGATGAGAAATTATAGTCTCTCTGCGTATGGTTCAAGTGATTCATATAGAATCAGCGTGAAAAAAGAATCAAAGCCAAATGAATTAATACACGAAGGTTATGTTTCAAACTTTTTACATCGTAATATTAAAGTAGGTGACTTTCTTGACGTTGGTTGTCCAGCAGGTGTTTTTACTCTTGAAGAAAAGAGTAAAAAGAGAGAAGTTGTCTTTTTAGCAGGTGGAGTAGGGATAACTCCTCTATTGTCTATGATTCATGCATCATTAGGTGAAGGGAGTAGTTTTGAATCTATTAAATTATTTCATGCGAATAAGTCAGAAGCTACTCAAGCATTTAAAAGTGAGATAGGTCACTTGGAATTAGCCCATAAGAATTTTAAGTCAACATTTATCTACGAAACTCTTCAGAGGGAGACAAAGAGTAATGAATTCTTGGGATTTATTTCTGAAGATATTCTCAAAGATTCAATCAATATAGAGAATAGTACTTTTTACATTTGTGGACCTAAGAATTTTATGTCAGCTGTAATTAGGATTCTTAGAAATATTGGAATAGAAGAAGAATCTATTAAATTTGAATTCTTTGGACCACTTGAGACCTTATAATTACTTATTTACAATCTCACTTGAAAATAAATTATACTTCAAGTGGGATTTTGCTAATATCAAATATTTTGATAAGAATAAATATATAATTAAATTAAATTTGAAAAAGAGACGATAAGCCACTATGAGGCTATTAATATCTATTTTATTATTTCAAATTTCATTCTTTTCTCTAGCACTAGAAGTAGAGTCAAATACTTTGACGATAAAGACCTCTGTTGATGAGGGGAAGACTTACGATATAAAGAGTGTGACAAAAACTGTTCTCTCTCCTGAAGAGGGAAGTATTATTACTATTGAAGCTGTTACTGGTGAAAAGTGTATTATACCGCTGGAGAAAGTAATCCAGATTCCTATCGCGAAAAGACAAGTATGCGCTGGCTGTATTAAGAGTCATGCAGAGCTAGAAAGCTATTATACGCAATTCTTTTTAAATGGATACAAACCAAATATATCTTGTGATGTTGTTGATGGTGAAACTGTAGGTTTTCACTTTCTTGGAGCAACAGAGGTTGATGGTAAATCATCTTTTAATTCGAAAGGAATGGTTTTTGATATTGCTCAATACTCAAGTGGACCATTCTTTAAACCTGAAGAAGTACCTAATGCATTTGAAGAAGTTCTCGATGATGTGGCAGATGTTCTTCTAAGATATGCATTCTAAAAGTCGAATAAATGAATTAGCTACTCACTAACTCTATCAAAACAAGTGTTAATATTTTCTCTATGTAAATTATTTAACTAAAAAATTTCTCTGATGTACAATTGCCTTCAAGATATAGAAATTTATGGAGGAATTAATGAGCAAAGGAAATGGTCAAGGAACTAGAAATCAAGATTGGTGGCCGAACCAACTTAATCTAAATATTTTAAGACAACACTCTGAAAAGACTAATCCACTCGGAAAAGACTTTAATTACGCGGAAGAATTTAAGAAAGTTGATTTAGACGCTCTTAAAAAAGATATTATTACTTTAATGAAAACTTCTCAGGACTGGTGGCCTGCTGATTACGGACACTATGGTCCATTATTTATTCGTATGGCATGGCATAGTGCTGGTACGTATAGAACATCTGATGGGCGTGGAGGCGCAGGTAGTGGGAGTCAAAGATTTGCACCTCTAAATAGCTGGCCTGATAATGGAAACCTAGACAAGGCCAGACGTCTTCTCTGGCCGATCAAACAAAAATACGGACAGAAAATTTCTTGGGCAGATTTAATGGTCTTAGCTGGAAATTGTGCTTTAGAGTCAATGGGATTTAAAACATATGGATTTGCCGGAGGACGTGAAGATGTTTGGCAATCTGAAGAAGATATTTACTGGGGAGATGAAGCTGAGTGGCTTGGAGATAAGCGCTATAGTGGTGATCGAGATTTAGAAAAACCTCTAGCAGCTGTTCAAATGGGCCTTATCTACGTAAATCCAGAAGGACCAAACGGAGAACCTGTACCAGTAGATTCTGCAAGAGACATCAGAGAAACTTTTGCTAGAATGGCGATGAATGATGAAGAGACTGTAGCACTAGTTGCTGGAGGTCATACTTTTGGTAAGACTCACGGAGCGGCCAGTGACAAGAACTTAGGGAAAGAACCGGAGGGAGCACCATTAGAAGAGATGGGGCTTGGTTGGAAAAATAAGTATAAGTCAGGAAAGGGTGGAGACACAATTACAAGTGGACTTGAAGGCGCGTGGAAACCAAATCCTACAAAGTGGGATAATGGATATTTAAAAGTTCTTTTAAAGTATGACTGGGAACTTGTTAAGAGTCCTGCAGGAGCACATCAGTGGAGTCCAAAAGATATCGATGACGAGGACATGGTAGTAGATGCACATGATCCTTCCAAAAAACATAGGCCAATGATGACAACAGCTGATTTAGCTCTTAAGTTTGACCCTGCTTATGCAAAGATTGCTAAAAGATACTACGAAAACCCTAAAGAGTTTGCTTCAGAATTTGCTAAAGCATGGTTTAAGCTTACTCACAGGGATATGGGACCTAAGGAGAGATACCTTGGTAAAGAGGTTCCGACTGAAGAGCTGATTTGGCAAGACCCAATCCCTAGCTCAACAGGAACAGTAATCGGTGATAAAGATATTGAGGAACTTAAGTCTAATATCCTTTCTTCTGGACTATCTGTTTCTGAACTCGTTTCAACTGCATGGGCGTCAGCTTCAACATTTAGAGGTTCTGACATGCGTGGTGGAGCAAATGGAGCTCGTATAAGATTGGCCCCTCAGAAGGACTGGGAAGCTAACAATCCAGCTCAATTATCTAAAGTACTTTCTTCTCTTGAAAAGATTCAGAAGAGTTTTAAAAAGGAAGTTTCTCTTGCTGATCTAATTGTTATTGCTGGCTGTGCTGGGATTGAAAAGGCAGCTAAAGATGCAGGACATAGTGTAAAAGTACCTTTTAAAGCAGGTCGAATGGATGCTAGTCAAGAACAGACAGATGTGGAGTCATTTGCATTTCTTGAGCCTCAAGCAGATGGGTTTAGAAATTACTTAAAGACTAGTTTTTCAGTTCCTGCAGAGCATTTATTAATTGATAAGGCACAGCTTTTAGGTTTAACAGCAGCAGAGATGACTGCTCTAGTTGGAGGGATGCGCGTTCTTGACGCTAATTTTGATAAATCTAAACATGGTGTTTTAACTAGTACTCCTGGAAAGTTAACAAATTGTTTCTTCAAAAATATTTTAGATATGAGTACAAGTTGGAAGCCTCTAACTGACGATAATGAAACTTTTGAAGGATATGATAGAGAGACTAGTAAGCTAAAGTGGACAGCTACAAGAGTTGATTTAATATTTGGATCAAACTCAGAGCTAAGGGCGATAGCTGAAGTTTATGGTTCTTCAGATTCAGATGAGAGATTTATAAATGACTTTGTTTCTGCTTGGGATAAAGTTATGAATCTTGGACGTTACTAAAAAAATTATTAAACTGAGGGAGCAAATGCTCCCTCAGTCTTTTTCAGTCATTTCAATTAGGCTAACTTATCATATCTATAGCTATTTAATTTGTGGCCATAAATCTCTTTGTTAAACCTCCTACTTTTCCAGTCAACAAGCTGGCGATCAATATCACTTTCAAGTAACTTGTAACAAGACAGTGGAGTCATCTCTGTTTTTTCAGAATAGAAAGACTCAGTAAGTGAATTGATAGAAAGAGTTCCAAGTAGGGAAGAATTCTCTTTGAATTTGAAGTTTAGCTCCATGGATGAATTTGATGGACAACGTTCTAGTAAGAGGTCTAGTCCTTCTTGGATTTTTTTGTACTGATCTTTGGTCATTGAAATACCAAAGTGATTAACATGGGAACCAGGTGAGATCACTATGTCTCTTTCTCTTAACATACTACCTCCTTGATTACGTAGTTAAGAAATTTATTTTTTATAAAACTATTCATTCAATACATATTTTAGCAGTAGTAACTATCATAAAATATAAGTTACTGAAATTTAGAAAACTCACTACTTATATAGTTTAAATTAGTAATGAAATATTTAACGTCAAGGTTAAGTCATTTTTTTTTATTCAAACTCTTGACATTTTTTTAAAAAATATCATTATTTTAATATAGATATTTCCTAGAGATATTCTAGGGATCTGAGAAAAAATAAATAATTATTGGCCTTAAGAATAAGTCGCAGAGAGTCTAGTTTTATATTTGTTTTGAGTACTCTCTGTCTTTTAGATAGGAGTACAAATGATTAATTCTCTTCAATCTGTCTTTAAAATAAATGACCATGTAACGATATTTAATATCGAAATAAGCGGTGATCAAGAAAGTAATTTTGAGCACTTAATAGAACCTATTAGTGAAATTTTATATTCGCACCCAAGGAACTCTCTCTACCTCTATAGTAGTGGAGGGCTTTTCTATGCAGAAGCACTTATATGTATCGGTGAAAAATATGGAGTATCTAACTCTGTAGGACGCTCTATAGAAGATACTATTGAGAAGTTAATTCCAAAGTTAATTGAATCAACAAGTTCTATAAATTTATATCCAAGGAATAAACAATTAGTCATGGGGGATAATTATGAAGTTACTTCAGAGTAAAATCTTTGTTTTTATTTTTTCTTTCGCTTTAGGTGGAGGCGACATCTACTTTTCTAACGGTTATGCTCAAGCTAAGGATATTTTAAATAATAGGAAAGAACCTTTTCATGGAGTGGAGAGTAGTCATGTGCATACTCTTGTTTCAGATCAATTTTCTCGAATGGAGAAAATTCATAAGCAGATGAGAAAGCGGTTCGATGAATCTTACAATAATATTTTTTCAGATGATTTTTTTAGTAAAGATATTTTTAATTTTAATTGGGAAAATAAGCTTTTAAGTAAAGAGATCCAGGTGCAAGAGTTCGAAGATGATGAATATAAATATATTGAATTATATATTGAAGGAATGGCAGAAAATACTATTGATATAAGTATCTCAAATGGAATTGTTTCAATCTCTGGAGAGATGGGTGAAAATAAGTCTGATCATTCATTAAATTACCGCTCAATGTCTAGCTATATATCCAGATTCTCTAGAAGCTTCAATGTTCCAGAGAATGTAAAAGAGGGTGATGCAAAAATTGATACTGACGAGAATAAAGTGATAATAAAATTCCCTAAAATTAGAACTTAAGTGATCGTGGCAAAGGGAGATTTTCTATTTAAATGAAGCTTCCCCCTTTGCCATAGCCTGTATTTTTACTCACTAATTTTAGTATAGCCTTGTCTAGGATTTTTATAGTCTATTCTTACTTGTTTTAAGGTATTTAAGTGGTTAAGATTAATCATTAACAACCATTCTTCCCTTAAGCAATCAGCTTAATAATCCGATAAAAATCTATGCCTAAAACCACTATTTTTAAGACTTTATTACTGCTTACACTCTCTACTTGCCTCTACAGCTGTTCTCAGCCTAAGGCCGTTGTGGAAAGACCCATTTTAACTCCTTTGAGACCAATTTCTACTGTTCGCACAGTTCAAAAAGGGGAAGTAAAAAGAGGACAAGGTCTCTATCAAGCATTGAAAGATGTATCAATTGATAGTGAGCAAGCACTTGTTTTAGTAAATAAGCTCCAAGATGAAATTGAATTCTCAAAACTTAAACCAGGCGATAAGTTAGTTGCAACATTTGATGGAAATAAGAAATTAGTTAACTTTTCATTTTCTCAAAATGAAGTTGAAACTCATGTCGTTACCTTAAATAATCAAACTGGTGACTGGGATTATAAGCTAGACGTTTTAGAAACTTATTGGCAGCCAAGAGTTCTAGAAGGTCAACTTCGCTCTGGTTCAAGTTTAGAGCATGATCTTATTACAGATGGTTTGGATAGAGCAACTGTTAGCGAAATCGTAAATGTCCTTCTATGTAAGGTAAATTTTAGAATGAATGCCCGAGAAGGGGATAAATATAAAGTACTTCTTAGCGAGAGAAAGCACGGAGATAAGACAGTAGGAAGGAAAGTGTTATTTACTTCTTATAGTGGAGTTCGAGCGGGAACTCACGATGCATTCTTCTATGAAGACAAAGAGAAAAGCTCTACTTATACAGCTCACTATACTGAAAATGGTCAGGCCTTAATTAATTCAGGTCTAAGATATCCTCTTTCACGACTACATGTTCGTTCAAGTTACGGCTGGAGAAGACATCCAGTGACAGGAAGAAGGGCCATGCATAGAGGTGTCGACCTTAGAGGAAGAACGGGGGAGAGAGTTCACGCTGTTGCTTCTGGAAAGGTTGTTATTTCAAACTTTAATAAATTTGCAGGAAATAAAATCGGAATTAAACATAAAGATGGATCTACTTCTTACTATTATCACCTCTCTAGACGTAGCGTTAAAGTTGGTGATTGGGTGAGATCTCACCAAGTTATAGGAAGAGTTGGTGCAACAGGTAGAGTTACTGGTTCTCATCTTCACTTTGGTTTTAAAAAGCCAAATGGACGATGGATGAATCCATTAAATAAGAGAATGATTGCAACACCTAAACTTAGTGGCGATCGTCTTACTAGTCTGAAGAATCAAATTAGTATGATCAAGGGAACACTGGCTGATCTACAGGTAAGTAAGAATTCTAAATACCTTGTGGCCAACTTAGATAATATTAGAGGACCAAGTGCTGTGGATGATCTAAGTTCTTTTGAAGAAATTTTTGAATAGAAAGTATTTAATAAAGGAACTGAAGTTTTAATTCAGTTCCTGTTCTTCTTAATTAATATTAATATTATCTTTTTCTACTCCATTCAAACTTTTGAAAGGGTGCATCGATAGGTGTCTTAGCTAAGTGATTTGTATAGTTAGACATAATCTTTTGAGAATATCCAAGAATAATGTCTAGGATATTTTGATTCGTAAATCCTTCCGCTAGGAAAGCTTGAATTTTAGTCTCATCAACATTTCCACGATCTCTAACAATACTTAAAGTAAAGTCTCTAAGTGTTTCTAGCTTCTGATTCGGTAGTGGCGTTTCATCGCGAAGTGCATTTGTGATCGCATCATCAACCCCCATACTCTTTGCAATTCCAGTGTGCGCCGGAACACAGTAGTGACATTCATTTTCAACATTAATCGTTTGCCATACGACTGTTAGCTCGTCCTTATCAAAGCTAGAGTTGGCAAATAAGTTATGAACCACCTGATAGGCCTCAAGAAGAGCAGGTGACTCTGCCATCACAGCGTGGAGCCCTGGAAGCATTCCAAAGGCTGCTTGAGACTTTTCTAAAAGGGGCTTTCCTGCTTCTGGTGCAGATTCAATAGTGTGTAGAGTAAAATTAGTCATAATAATTCCTTTGTAATGTACTGAAATTATGAAGTCAGTACTATTTAATGTACTAGTTAGTACAATATGGTTGTCTTTTAATGTACCCGATAGTACAATTAAGTCAAGCAGTTTTTGTAAGGGACTAATTATGGGAAAGAAAAGACAATTTAATGAAGAAGATGTTCTAGGACAGCTGTCTTCACATTTCTGGAAACACGGCTTTTCTGCAACGAAAGTAGATCAGCTCTCTGAGGTCACAGGGCTAACAAAGACAAGCTTGTACAATGCTTTTGGAAATAAAGAGGCCTTATTTTTAAGTGCAATAAATTTCTATGTAGAGAAATCTCTTGAAGTCATGAGCGGATATCTCGATGTAAATAATAAATTATCAACAAATTTAGAAAAACTCTTAACTGACACTTTTATAACTGCAGATAAAGATAGTTTAAGCTGCGGGTGTTTTTTAACTAACTCAATAGTTGAACTAAATGCGAATGAGCTTGAATTACATAGTGAGGTTGCGCTACTTTGTGACAAGGTTAGAAAAGTGAAATTGAACTTCTTTTCTCATTACGTTGAAAACAATAAAGTTGTAGAAGGTTATTCTGCTGAAGGTTTAACTAATTACTTCATGACATTTTTTCAAGGCTTGAGAGTCCAGTCTCGAAATCATGAGACATCGGAAAACTTAATGAGTCCAATTACTATCTTTCTTAAGTTCATAAAATCAATAGAGAAATAATAGGGGAATACTATGAGTGAACAATACGTACCACCAAAGGTTTGGACATTTGACGAAGCAAATGGCGGTAAATTTTCAAGTATAAATAGACCAACATCAGGAGCAAGAGAAACGAAAGCTCTTCCCGAAGGAAAGCACCCATTTCAGTTATACTCTCTTGGAACTCCAAATGGTGTCAAAGTTACTATAATGTTTGAAGAGCTCTTAGAGTTAGGGATTTCAGAAGCTGAGTATGATGCATTTCTAATAAATATTGGAGAGGGTGATCAGTTCTCTAGTGGATTTGTTGAAATTAATCCTAATTCAAAAATTCCAGCACTATTAGATAAGAATAATGGAAATCCAATCTCAGTGTTTGAGTCAGCATCAATTTTACTCTACCTAGCAGAGAAGTTTGATAAGTTTATTCCTAAAGACTTAGCAACAAAAACAAAAATGATGAATTGGCTCTTTTGGCAAGTCGGTAGTGCTCCGTATCTTGGAGGAGGCTTTGGTCACTTCTATGCTTATGCTCCAGAGAAGTTTAAATACCCATTAGATCGCTTTACAATGGAAACTAAGAGACAGTTAGATGTATTAGATAAACATTTAGAAAAAAATAAATTCATTGCCGGGGATGAGTACACTATTGCAGATATGGCGATTTTTCCTTGGTACGGAATACTGGCTAAAGGGGAGCTCTACGATGCGGCAGAGTTCTTATCTGTTGATGAGTATAAAAATATAATTAGATGGTCAGATGAGTTATTAACTAGAAAAGCAGTCCTTAGAGGACGTCTTGTTAATCGTTCATGGGGTGCTGAAGATCAACAAGTTCCTGAGAGACATAGCAGCGCAGATTTTGATGGAGTTAGACTCGACTTCTAGTCAATATTTGATGGGAATTTCTATTTAATGTAGAATTAGTCTATGGACTACTACAATACAAATGCAAATTCCTTTATTGAAAATACACTGAATTTGGATCTTTCAGATCTCTATGAAAAATTCACTGAGCACTTAAAAGATAATTCAAAGATATTAGATATTGGTTGTGGCCCAGGTAGGGATCTTAAATTCTTTAAGAACTCTGGGCACAATGCTATTGGTGTTGAACCCTGTAGAGAGCTTGCTGAGTTTGCTAGAAACTACTCTAATTGCACAGTCCTTCGTTGCAGTATTCAAGAGTTCGATGATATTGATGTCTATGATGCTGTCTGGGCATGCGCTTCTCTATTACACCTAAATACTAAAGAGCTTAAAGAAACATTTTTAATCATAAAAAATCTTCTTAAGTCTGAAGGGACTTTTTATTGTTCATTTAAGTATGGAGAGTTTGAAGGAGAAAGAAGTGGACGATTCTTTAATGATCAAACGCTGTCATCTCTAGAAGATTTACTACCTTCTGATTTGAAAATTTTAGAAAGTTGGATTACTGATGATGTGAGGGAGAGTAGTGATGAAAAGTGGATTAATATTCTTTTAAAAAATATTAAGTAGAATACCAGTACACAACCTTACTTTTATTTTGGATGAACTAGGCCTCAATTAAGTAGAGTTGTATACTGGTAATTGCGATTGAACTTACTAATTAAATTTTGGTGGTCTCATCATTGAGTTACCGTTCATAGAATAACCTGAACCTCCATACATTGAATTGTTACTCAGGCTTGAGTAACCAGTGTTACCGTACATTGAATTGTTGTTCATCATATAATAACCTGCTCCTCCATATATTGAATTATTACCCATCATTGAGTAACCAGAATTTCCGTACATCGAGTTACTTCCTGTCATAGAGCTTCCTGAAGAGAGTGGGGTAGATCCATATATGAAGTTTCCAAATCCACTACTGGACTGAGTATTTTGTTGCATAGAGTTTTTAGTAGGCATATTACTATAACTATTAGTTGAGTACGTGTTTGTAGGACGACTCATCTGGCTTGATCTAGAAGGCCTTTCTTCTTCTCGAGAAGCTGTACTTTTAGAGTCTGAAGATCTTGGTTTTCTTTCCTCTTTCTCATCCTCTTCCTTAGGATTTCTTCCTTTACGATCTTTACCTTCTATTTCTCTTCTTTCTTCAGCTGTTAATTCTTCTTTGATACTTGAGATTAACTGCTTACGTAGTTCAGGATCCTTGAGAGCTTTTTTTATAGATTCATCAACTGCAGCTTGAAGGTCTGTGATGTTCTTAACTGATTGCTTGTGCTCATTAAAGTTTTGTGGGACGCAAGTAATATTGTCCTCTGTTTCCTTCTGAGACTTTTCTGGTGCTCTAGTGATAATCTTATCTAAAGACGCTAGAAAGTCTTTATCAGAAAGTACTTCTTGGATTTTAGGTTTTAACATCTTTGTAATCATTTCATCTGTTGGCTTCTGACCACCTCCTCTAGGTGGTCTATTATTATCTCCTGATGGAGGTCTACCTTCAGTTTTTCCACCCATTGAGATACTCTCAAGTCTTTCCTTGATCAGTGTCACAATAGTTTCATTCTGAAGATATTTCTCATCCCACTTTTGTCCAAGATTATCGTCTTGAGATTGCTAATGAGGGTTCCATTTTCTCCTTTTGATCGTTATTTGGTTGCTGTTGAGCAAAGCTCAGCGATGGAACCATCAGTAGAACTATTGCGATTATTTTTATCTTTCTTTTCATCTCATCCTCTCTTTGACCTATTGTGGCAGGGAAGTGTGACAAGAGTGTGGAATGAATTTGTAGTAAATAAAGCATATTATTAGTCTCTTAGGAGCCTTTTTGTGAGGTTTGTATAAAAATTGTGGTTATTTTCTACTTTGTACTAAAGCTATAATGGCTAATAGGGTAGAATAAATTAAAGCTGAGTTAATAAAAGACTAATAGAGAGATAATTATGATTACTCATTTAAAAGCATTCGCATCTGGATTCATATCTACACTTGTTTTTCACCAAGGCCTTTTGGGACTATTTTATCTCGCAGGAATTATTCCTAGAGCGCCTTATAATCTAAACCCTGTAGGATTCTTGTCTGTACCAAGTGTTGTTTCACTTTCATTCTTTGGAGGTCTTTGGGGTATTATCATTTGGAAAATGATCTCAAGATCTATAGGTGTACGGCACTGGGTTAAAAGTTTTGTATTGGGGGCCCTTGGACCTACGGCCGTGGCTTTCTTAATTGTCTTCCCTCTAAAAGGAATTGAAGTAAATTTAGCAATGATTCCTTTCGGGCTTTTATTGAACGGCGTTTGGGGAGTTGGTGTTTCTATTTTTATGAAGCTACTAAATAGGCTTAAATAATCGTCGTTTTGACGCATTGTCTTTGAAATGAAAGCTTAAGTAAGACTAATTAAAAATATTAGAAAAAGTTTGATCTTTTGGTTGTTAACACGTTTTTTCTTCGATACCTTTTTTGCATGAAAAAAACACAACTCATCACACTACTCGTTTTACTATCTGGAACAACCTTTGCTACTTGTAATCAAAATGGTTACTACAAAGGGTTGAATACTAACCTTGATGGATACGCTTTCAAGTCTAAGCTATCTAGTCATCTCAGCAAGACTCATAGAAGTATTTCTTATGGTGCTCTTTTAAACGCCTATAAGAAAACTGATCGCGATACTTCTTATGATGCCGACAACTCTTTATTGGATATGTACTCTGAGAACCCTACAGGACGTGACCCATATGTATATGGAGCTTCTGGAAGATCTTGTGGTCAATATAAGAATGAGGGTGATTGCTATAATCGTGAGCACCTTTTTCCTCAAGGACTTTTTAGCAAGAGAAGACCAATGAAGTCTGATATCTTCCACGTTTATCCATCAGATGGAAAAGTGAATGGAATGAGAGGGTCTTATCCTTTTGGTGAAGTTGTAGAGGCCAGATGGACTTCAGAGAACGGATCTAAGTTAGGAAATAGTAAAAGTCCTGGTTATACAAGAACTGTATTTGAGCCTATTGATGAATTCAAAGGTGATATTGCTAGAGCAATGCTTTACTTTGCTGTTCGTTACGAAAGTGACATACCTAGATTTAAAGATACTCCTATGACAGATGGTTCATATGAGCAGACATATTCAACATGGTTTTTAAACGTACTTTTAAAGTGGCATAAGCAGGATCCTGTTAGTGAGCACGAGAGACTTAGAAACGATGCTGCTTGTAACTATCAAAAGAACCGTAATCCTTTCATCGATCATCCTGAGTGGGTAATGGCAATTTGGGAAGTTAACTAGAAAGTTATAAAAGTCTTAAGCTGCTACTCTTTTATGGGTGGCAGTTCAAAACTTGTTAGTCCAAGCGAACCTCTCCTAAAATCAATTAGAACAAGCTTATAGACCCTCTCATAATCGCAACCACCACCAGACTGAATACACCCTCTCTTTTTTCCAATATGCTCGATAGCACTCACAAGATCTAGATCAAGAGTGTCGAACTTATAAAACTCTTTAAAGTCTTGAGATTGAGTTTTTAATAAATGCTCTACAAGAAAGCATGCAGAGTATTCTGGAGTGATTATATGGTCAGGTATTGCGTGAATGGCAGATAGCCACATAGCGTGGTCAAGATGCTCAATTTGAGGTGGCATCACTCCTGGTGTGTCTAGGATTTGAATACCCTTATCAGTTTTTACCCATAGCTTTATTTTTGTTTGTCCTGGAGTGGCCGCAGCTTTAGTGGCATTTCTATTTGATAGTTTATTTATAATTGTTGATTTTCCAGTATTGGGTAGACCAAAGACCATGATGGACATATCTTTCTTTGCTGAGTGGGTCTGTTTAGACTTAAGTCGATTGGCAGCAACAATATCTTTTGAGAGCTTTACGATCTTATTGATAGACTGTTTATCTAGGGCATTAATGAATATAAATGATTCATTCTGTTCTTTGAGCCAGCTCTCCCAAAGTTTCACTGCCTTTGGGTCAGCTAAATTAGTTTTATTAAATACCACTAAGTAAGGCCTATCTCGGGATATATTATAAATTTCTTTATTACCTGAAACAAGAGGTACTCTTGCATCTCTTACTTCAACAATAATATCTACTGAATTTAAATTCTTTTTGATATCTGCAATGGATTTAATCATATGGCCTGGAAGCCAGTTGATACGATCTAGGAATTCTTTGTCATTGTGGTCTGGAGTTATTTTAGTCATAAATATTTTTAACACTAGTTGCGCATAGAGACAAGGTTCGACCAGTACTGATGATGAGGATGATGATTTTGCCGAAGAGGCTAGGGGATAAAATAAAATGCTATAATAAGTTATTTTTACATTGCTCTTATATACTATTGTTAATTACAGTGCAGATGTTTAAAGAAGTCTTTTGAAAGTGAAGTAGGTTACAATTTTTTAGTGAGAGATAAAGAATGAATGCTGAAGTAATTGATGTCGATATAGATAAGCACATTGCAAATATTTTGAAGATGATTAATGATCATACCTTGGATGATGCCAATGTTCATGCGTTCGATATCATGGAAGCGTTGCTCGAAGTTAGAGACTTTGATGAAGAGCTTTACTTTGTCACATTAAATAAAATTCCAAATGAACTTTTGGCAGATGTTATTGCTGAGCTTCCTACACATATTCAAGAAGAAACCTCTGAAAGATGGGGCGTAAATAAGCTTGCCAAAATTGCTGTGGAAATGGATACGGATGATGCCGCCGATTTTCTTCAAAATATTCGAGAATCTGATAATACTAAAGCTGAAGATATTCTTGATAAGATCAATCCAGAAGATCAAAAAATAATCAGGTCTCTAATTTCATACGAAGGAGAAGTCGCTGGTGCATATATGCAGAGTGAGCTCTTTTCTGTTAAGCAAGAGGAGACCATAGAAGAGGCCATCAACCGCCTTAGACTAATGAAAAAGAATGGTGAGATTGATAGCTTATCAACTATCTTCATTGTTAATCACTTAGGCATTTATATTTGTTCAGTAGGTCTAGAAGAGCTAATTCTACTTTCACCTAGTGATAAGTTTGAAGCAGTTCTTCTTAGAAGTGATATTAAGAGAACAGAAGTTTCTGCAGGCCACTTTGATGATATTAAAGAAGTAGTAGAGAAGGTTAGTGATTATAATTTATCTGTGATTCCTGTCGTTGATGAATTTGGTTCTCTTCTTGGTAGAATTACTTCTGATGATGTTTATGACCTAATTGAAAATCAAGCAACAGATGAGATGTTTGGACTCGCTGGTCTAAACTCTGATGTGGAGCAGGCCGATAAATTATTTCAATCTGCTAAAAAACGTGCCGTATGGTTAGGGATAAATCTCTTTACAGCTATCGCTGCTTCAGGTGTTATTGCTTACTTTGATACAACAATTCAGTCTTTTGTTTCTCTCGCCATACTTATGCCAATCGTTGCCTCAATGGGAGGAAATGCAGGAACACAGAGTTTAACCGTTACAGTTAGACAGCTATCCACTGGTGATATTGAACTTGAAAATGCCCTAGGTACAATTAAGAAAGAAGTTATTCTCTCTCTAATGAATGGTTTATGCTTTGCTGTCGTCATTGGCCTAACAGCATATTTTTGGTTCAAGATTCCTTATTTAGGTCTTGTTATAGCTTTATCAACTATTATAAATTTATTCCTTGCTGGATTCTTTGGCGCAATAATTCCTCTTGTCCTAGATAGATTGAAGATTGATCCTGCTATTGCTAGTTCTGTTCTACTTACAACCATTACAGATATTGCAGGATTCCTAAGCTTTCTAGGCCTAGCGAAACTACTTATGTAAAAGAATACTTATGTAATTTACTCTACTTATGAGCACTACTTTAGGTGAGCGGTGCAGTATCTGGTAATGAAAAAAAGAACTGAGACAAAAGTAGAACTTTGGTAGTAAAATATGAATGTCTAAATATTAAATACTAATATTTAGACTATTAATAAACTAAAGGAGCTTTTATGAATATTCAAGTTAACACTGACCATAATATAGAAGGTAGTGCTGAGCTTAACAGTTATATAGAGTCTAACCTAACGGCTTGTTTCGAAAGATTCACAGAGGCGATCACTCGTATTGAAGTTCATATCTCAGATAAAAATGGAAAGAAATCAGTCGGAGCAGATAAGCACTGCTTACTAGAAGCAAGAGTGGCCAATCATCAGCCGGTAGTTGTAAGTCATGATGCTGAGACTGTATATAAGGCCATTGATATGGCATCAGATAAACTGCTTCGCGCCTTAGATAGTATGGCCGGAAAAATGACTAACCATAAAAGTCCAAAAGACTTAATTGTTGAAGAGTCAGTGGAAACTGACGAAGACGATATCTAAATAGATATGCCACTTGTTAGCTACTTATAACTAACAAGTGGTCTAATTTAAAATTCGTAATACTCACTAAAGTTAATTTCATTTAAATAGTTTTTGATAGATTCAAGTGAACCTCTCTGAGTTACAGATATAATAATTCTCTGATTATTCTTATTTTTAAGAGAGTCCAAGTCATATATATCTACACCATAAATATTTTTACCTATCTTTTTCTTATTATTAGTAACCCAATGAAAGTTGATATTATTTGCAATGAGCTCTTTGGCTAGCTTCTTTCCTGTGGGTCCTGCTCCCCAAAGACATATGTCCTCAGTACCAAATACCTTTTTGAAAAATAATACTTTTAAGGGAAAGAACTTTTGATCTTGATATTCTTCTAAGTTTCTTGATGCTCTATTTTGATGATCTCTCCATAGGTGAGTCACTTCTTTAGAACTTATTATCTTTAAACCTTGTTCATAACATCTAAAGGCAAGATGATAATCTTCAGGGTAGATAGCATCATTGAAAGCACCAATTTTATCGAAATCACTTCTATGCATTAACCAATTTGCAGAAACTAAAACACACTCTTTGAAAATTTGATCATAGTGAGAATCTGTATCACATAGGTGATTGAGCCAGGTCTCGTACTTCTTAAATCCATCTTTAAGTTCATTGTCAGAGAAGTACTGAACCTTTCCAGTAGCAACCACTCCACTGCCATTTAATTTTAAAATACTTAATAAGATTTCAAGCTTTTTCTCAGGCATTATGTCATCGGAGTCTTGTCTTGTAATGTACTCGCCTTGAGTTTTAGTGTAGGCGAACTGAAGGGCCGAAACGATACCTTTGCCAGGGTTTTTAAATAACTTTATTCTGGAATCTTTATTTGAATAACTATTGAGAATATTGAAAGACTTATCTGTAGAATGATCATCTATTGCAATAAGCTCAAAGTCTCTTTCTGATTGAGACACTATTGAATCTAATAGCTTCTCTAGGTGTCGTTCTTCATTTTTAACAGGCATAATTATTGATATCATCTAATGACTTTATCATCATAAATTTGACAATGATAGGTGTTGAGTCCCGTAGAGATACGTCTCATTTGATATTAAATAATTTTTCTTCTAATATATCTAAAAAAATTAGTCAACTCGAAGCTAATATTGCTACGACCTTATTCACTAGGACAACGAGATCAGTTCAATTAACAGAACATGGTGTAAAGTTTCTAAAACATTCGAAGAAAATATTAGATGAAGGAAAACTATTAGGAGAAATCTTTAATGAAGATCTTCCAGACAAAGAAGTGCAGGGGGTAATTCGTATATCAACACCTGAAACTTATGCAAATGCAAGACTCGTTAAGCTTCTTGCAGCATTCTCAAAGTAATATCCACTAATTAAGTTTGAATTAGATTTCTCTAATTCCTTCGTCGAATATAATTCAAATGATATTTCAATAAAAATTGAAAAAGAGGGAAACTCAGCCTTTGAATCTATAAAGCTAGAAGAGAATAAATTAGTTTTTTGCGCGAGTCCTAAGCTATCAAAAAAAAATGGTACGTCATTATCATTCAATAAGATAAAAGATTATTCTCCTATATATCTTGCTATGCATGGAGACAACTTAGTTAAAGAGAAAAGAAAAAGCATAAAAGCTCTACTAGGAGAGTCCACTCTGAAAGTTGACTCTGGAGAGACTATCAACCAATTATGTATCAATAGCTTTGGTATTGCTCTAAGACCCTTTTGGTATGTTGAGAGATATATCAAAAAAAGAGAATTAGTCCAGTTATCTATCAAAGAGAATGTTGAGGTTAAGTCTAATGTCTATATGCTCTATCTCGCTCAAGAGTATATTCCACGTAAGCTACAATTATTTCTTGATTTTACAACGTCCTATTATAACTAATTCCAAAATGGAATGAGTGTTATTCATTAATAGTTATTTATTATAGAAAATAATGAAGAGATAATTGCTATAATATTAAATCTACTCAGGATAATTCTATGAATTCAAAAGCTCTGGTAATATTACTACTTACTCTTGTTGGCTGTAGCTCAGCTAAGCACACGTCTTCTTCTAAAGCTAATATTGTATTGGCAAGTGAAGTTGATTGGACTTATCTTAATCCAAAACGTGGAGATAAAGCTCCTTCTGCGGGGACTCTATGGGGAGATAGAAAAGGAACAGGAGCTACAGGTTTTCTTGTTAAGTTGAAAGATGGTTTTGCCTCTCCTCCACATATTCACAATATAACATATAGAGGAGTTGTTCTTAGCGGAAGTGTTCATAATGATGATCCAGCTGCTGAGAGAATGTGGCTTCCAAAAGGGTCTTTTTGGACTCAACCAAAAGCTCAAGTACATATAACTGCAGCTAAAGGTAAAACTAATATTGCCTACTTAGAGATTGAAGAAGGTCCATATCTAGTACTTCCAAAAAAAGAAGCATTTGATAATGGTGAGAGACCTGTAAATGTTGACCCTTCTAATATTGTTTGGGTTGATAAATCTGTATCATCAAAAATTAAGGGAAAAGTTGAACAAGCATTTCTTTGGGGAAAGATGGGGCATAAGGACTTAAGTGGTTCGTTCATTAAGCTTCCTGCTGGTTTTTCTGGTAAAATTAAAAGTAAGGGAAAGAGCTTTAAGGCCGTTTTAACTCAAGGAGAGCTTAAGCATAGAGAATCTTCTAGTTCTCTAGATGTTGGAAGTCACTTTAGCTCAGAAGGAAAGTATTCTCATAAAATTAAGTGTCAGAGTGAAGAAGAATGTATTGTCTATGTTCGTAGTCATGGATGTTATAAAGTTTCTAAATAAATACTATAACCTAAACTTCTACGTTTGAAGTTTAGGTTATTATATATCTTATAAATATTTTTTTAATGCAATTTAATGTCCTCTTGTTTATCATTGAAAAGTAATGATAAAAAAACTTCTACTACTGCTTTTTATTTCCTCATGCTCTCCTCAAAGTGAAGGGGAGAAGTTCATTGATATTCTAGAAAACCGCTATGCTAATCTTGAAGTAAACAAGAAAGAAAAACTAGTTGTTCTTGATAAAATTAAAAAGTTTGTAGATGACGGGAAATTTAAAGAAGAAAATATTCTTGAAATAAAAAAACTCTTATCTGAAATGAAAGATTACCACCTTGTTATGGACTCAACTCTTTCTTCTACAGATGAGGAAGTTGAAAGAGATGATAGATGTATCACGTCTAAAATTGAATCAGCGAGTACTTATATAATAAAAGTCCACTCTCTTTGGTGTGAAACAGAAGAGTTTTCCTCTATAGATAGATTTAGTAAAGAGTTTAAAGAGCACGCTATAAAAGCAAAAAGTTATAGCAATATTAAAATTGACCTTCGTGGAAACGGAGGAGGTGGCGATCAAGAGACTCGCTATCTTTTAAAGAGACTAATTAAGTCAAAATCATTTCTTTATCAGTATCAATACACAAATGCTACAAGACCTGTCTATAAGAGAGGATTTGGAAAATGGACCAAGAAGAAAACAGATTATATTAGCCCCCTAGAGAGCGCTGAGGATTATCTTGGTCATAAAAACTTAATAGCTCTCGTTGATAAAGACACATTCTCCTCAGCTGAGGTTGTCGCATCAGTTTTAAAGTTCTCTAAGAGTGCAATACTCCTTGGAGAGAGGACTAAGGGCGGAGCGGGAGACCCTATTACGGAGCCATTTTTCGATGGAAGGTATGAGTTAAGCTTCGCTACTTGTGTCGTTTGGCAAGAAGATGGAAGTCTTTATGAGCAACATGGTGTAACTCCTAACTCATCTGTGATTACTAAATAAATTTCAGTTCTGTATTGCTCTATTATTCAATTGTCGCATCTCGCAACTCTCAATTATTACTAAAATTGGCAAAGCTCCTTATTTCAAATATCATCTAACTATATATAAAACCTTAAAGGAGTCTCTATGAGTGATGGAAAGATGCAACAATTAATTGATAAAGTAAGAAAGCAATATCCAACTCTCACAAATAAGAGGGGAGATTCTGAAAGTTATGCTTACCTTGTAAGAAATAAAGAGATCCTTATAAATGTTGGCAGGTCTTCAAATAGTAAATCTGTTGCTCTCACAGGAGAAGTCACTGACTTAAAGCATAGTCGATCAGGTATTGCTATGATGGCCGCTGCCTATAATAGAGGACGTAACAATATTTACTACGTTCACACGACTAAAACTAAGAGTGCTGAAATTGAAAAAGAGCTTAAACAAATAGAAAAGTTTATTAAGACTGCGGCGATAGAGGTTTATGGAATCTCAGACAAGAAAGCTGATCCTATCTACTGTAATGGAATGACAAAAGATAAAGACGTTTCAAATTTATTACAGAGATTCTTATATGAAAATATCTCTCAGGAGAGCACTAGAGAGCTAAATGCTCCTGTATTTTCTTTTATGGATTTACTAGATATTCTTGAAGAAGACTCTTGGAGCAATCTAATTAGTAATCAAAAATCAGCTCAGTTGGCATGTAAGCTCTTTGGTATTAACTAGTTCAAAATAATTCTCTACAAGCTCTTTTATAGGAGCTTGTAGTATTTCTATTCTTTCAACATTTTTCTAATCAGTACTGACGATAATAGTGCTACTCCCACCATAACCATTGCCCAGAATGTTAGAGTTCCAAAATAGCTACCGTAAAGGTTTTGTACTACTGATTGAGTAAGTTCCTGTCCTTTTTCTAAGGCGATAGATGTTGAAAAAACAGCACCAACTATTCCACTTAGTGCCATAGAGACTGAGAATAAACTTACCGAGAAGTTTTCAATTCCTTTTGGAGCTACTTTTAGAATAAAGGCAACAACCATTGAGCCAACAATAACTTCAGCAAAGGCCTGGAAGAAGTGGATTGCTAGAAAGACTTCAGGTCTAATAATGACATCATTTCCAATGGTCTTAACTGCTAAGGTCAAAATTCCAAAAGCAATAGCTGTTAGTACGAATGAGAATGCAACTTTTGTTGATGTTGCTAAATTTATTTTACGCTCTTCAAGGTTAGAGAACACCCAAGAAATTACAGGACCTGCAACCATGCACCAAAGAGGGTTCATCGCCATGGCAGCTTCTGGAGCAATCGGGATAAAGCCAAATAAGTCTCCTCTCATGGTATTAATTGTAACGAGTGTCATTGAGGTCATCATTTGACCATAGTAGATAAAGAAGGCCGTCGTTAGGAAAGTCATAATGAGGATCGTTCCCATCTTCATGGCCTCAGAGCGATATGTCTTGGCCATTAACCCTATGAAGTAAATAATAGCGCCTGCTCCAATGGCATAAACTATATTCTTTCCAGCATCAATATTTGAAAACATGAAGAACACGAGAAGAATCATGGCAATTGAAAGAGATCCAAAGATGGTCCAGTTCTTTTTACTGACTGGAGCTTGATCAATTGGTGAGGCAATTTTAACAAAAGACTTCTGATGGTAAATAATAAGAACAAATGCCAGAGTCGCTATTAGGCAAGAGAGTACAAACCCTCCACTAAATCCTATAACTAGTATGAATAATGGAAATAGATACTGGCTTATAAATGCACCAAGGTTATTAATAGAGTAGTTAATAGGGTATGCATTTTCAAAGTGCTCCTGGCTATCAAATGTACGCTTAAATAAGCTTGGATAACTTGGTGACATAAGACCACGGGCATAACTCGCTAAAGCAATACTGGCTAAACTCAATGGGATATTTACTGTTATTGCTCCAATTATTAATAGGATATAGCCAACTGCAAAAGCGAAGTAAGCTATTGTCAAAGAGCGGTATGTTCCAAGGTATCTGTCAGCAATAAATCCACCAGCAATAGCAAAGAGGGGACCTATTGATGAGAATGACCCAACAACCATCATAGTGTCAGCTTCATTATATTTTAGATCTTCTAGGAAAAAGCGGGTGAGGATTGCCATAACCCCATAAAATGAAAGGCCAAATGACATTTGGCATATCAGCATAGACTTATTTAATTTATTCCACATATATCTTTCTCTCATTTAGATTTCTAAAATATTTAACATATATTTATATCGTTAAACTCATAGCTATGTATCAAATTTTATTGATTAAGGTCATCTTTTCATAGATTTTACCCTAACCATATAACTAATCACTTGGCGCTAGCTTTTTGATATTACTTTGCTATAAGCAGAGTATGAAATTTTCAAATCTAGGTCTATCGATCCAAATTCAATCAGCAATAAGTAAGAAGGGCTATAGCTCTCCAACTCCAATACAATTAGAGGCCATCCCAGCTATATTATCTGGAAGAGATGTTATGGCGGCAGCTCAAACAGGTACCGGTAAAACGGCGGGCTTCACTCTACCAATCTTAGAGAACTTATCTAAAGTACGTAAGAAGTGTTATGCCAATCAGGTTAGAGCATTAATTTTAGTTCCTACAAGAGAACTTGCAGCTCAGGTTCATGAGAGTGTCACTACATATGGAGAACACTTAAACCTTAAGGCAGAAGTTGTTTTTGGTGGCGTTAAGATGAATCCTCAGATGATGAGTCTTAGAGGTGGCGCAGATATTCTAGTAGCAACACCTGGAAGGCTACTAGACTTATATAGACAAAATGCTGTGAAGTTTAGAGATTTGGAAGTTTTAGTTTTAGATGAAGCTGATCGAATGCTTGATTTAGGGTTTATTGACCAGATTAAAGAGGTCATGGAGTTACTTCCAAAGAAGAGGCAGAGTCTTCTTTTTTCTGCAACTTTTTCACCTGAAGTTATTGAACTTGCTAAAGGGCTAATTGATAATCCTGTTGAAATCTCAGTGAATACTTCTAATTCTACAGCTGAGAAAGTAGAGCACTATCTTTATCCAGTTGATCAAGATCAAAAAACAGATGCTCTCTTGCATTTAATTAGAACTGAGAAGTGGGAGCAGGCACTAGTCTTTGCAAGTACAAAGCACGGAGCCGATCAATTAGTTAAAGATCTAAATAGAAATAATATAAAGACAGCAGCAATTCATGGAAATAAAAGTCAGGCCGCAAGAACAAAAGCTCTAGCTGACTTTAAAGATAAGAAATTAAAAATACTCGTTGCAACAGAGATCATCTCTAGAGGGATTGATATTAATCAACTATATCAAGTTGTAAATTATGACCTACCAAGAAGAGCTGAAGGGTATATTCACCGTGTTGGTAGAACGGGGAGAGCAGGTGCTAGCGGTAGCGCTATTTCTCTCGTAAGTGCCCAAGAGCATGAGATGTTACAAATCATTGAAAGACTCCTACAAGAGCTAATCCCTAGAAGAGACTTAGAAGGGTTTACTCCAGAGGTACCTCTTGCAGAGTCTATTTTAAATACAAAGCCTTTCAAAAAGAAAAAGCCTAAGAAAAATAAAGCCATACAAAATTAAATTGACCTAATTCTCTTAAAACTAAGGAGAGTTAGGTTATAATTTATAATCATGAATTATAAATTCTTCTTAAATGAATATTTTCAACTAAGAAGGGAGAGTGTTATGAGCGAAATCTTTATATATATAGACTATGTAGGTACCGTCGTTTTT
>NZ_JBFGYP010000032.1:0-28523 GCF_041587335.1 Halobacteriovorax sp. | reverse complement strand
GTGGGAGTCGCTGAACCAAGGACTATTGGACAATTGGACAGTTGAGCTTTTTTTATTGCTACATCTCTTCCATTGTATGGACATCTATCACTTTGCTTAAATGATTGATCGTGTTCCTCATCAACTATGACAAGACCTAGGTTTTCAATTGGCAGAAATACTGAACTGCGAACACCCATAACGAGAACAGGGCCCTCGCTTTCTTTTAGTTCTTTCCAAATAGCATTTTTTTCAGAGTCACTAACACCACTGTGATATGGAAAAACTCTACAGTCTAAATACTCAGCAAATGTATGTGTAAACTGCGGTGTTAAATTTATTTCAGGAAGTAAAAAAAGAACAGACTTACCTGACCTTAGTAATTCCTTCATTAGACTTAAATAGACGGAAGTCTTTCCAGATCCCGTTACACCATGAATATAGTGTCTATCAAAACCGTTGCTGATTTTTTCTCTGATAGACTCAAAAGTCATTTGCTGTTCAGGGTTTAACGTGTGAGGAAGGTCTTTCCCAGACCCCTCTACAAATTCGACCTTCCTAGGTCTCTTTAATATTTTAGGAAGGCATTCAATAATCGTCATACCTAAATTGTAATGATAATAGCGAGACATCCACTCATAAAGACTGAGCTCTTTTTCACTTAAGCAAAATAAATCAATTTCCTTAGAGGCTACAGGCTTAAGCTTATACTTATCTAATTCACTTTGAACCGCTTCTTTTGGTAGGCCAGTCTGAATAACACAGCCTGCAGCTTTTCTTCTTCCAAGTGGAACTTGTACAAGATCACCCCTTTTAAGTTCAAACTCAGAAGGGCACTCATAAGTAAGTATCCCTTCGGGACCGGGATACTTAACGGCAACTTTACAGTAGGTTGTCACTATCAACTATACCTTAACATTCCACTTCACCCCATCAGGAGTATCTTGAAAGTCTATACCCATAGCATGAAGAGCATCACGGGCCTCGTCAGCTTTAGTCCAGTCCTTAGCTTCTCTAGCTTCTTCTCTCATTTTAACAAGCTCAAGAATTTTATCTTTATCAAGTTTCTTTTCTTTAAGCATTATTTCATCAATTGAAGAAAGGAACTCAACAGGAGATTCTTGAAATAATGCCATCATTTTTCCGTACTTAAGAATCCATTCTTTAAATGCATTCGCAGTAGTCCATGAATTGATATCTTTTTTCTTTTTAAGAATATTTAGAGAATTAAATGCTCTAACAACTTCAAAAATAGTTGCTATAACTTCACCTGTTCCAAAATCGTCATCAAGTGACTTTTTAATCTTTGCATCTGATTGCTTTAGGACTTCAGCAAATGACTTATTTACTTTTCCTGAATCATTTTGCTCAAAAGTTTCTATAACAGTATTCACAGTTACCAATGTTTCATAAACTCTTCTAAGTCCTGAAATAACTTGGTGTATCTTCTCATCTGTTACATTGAAATTACTTCTATAATGAGCAGAGAGCATAAGGTATTTTAAAATCTCAGGGTGGTACTGGTCCATAAATGCTCTACCAGTAATAACATTACCTAGAGATTTAGACATTTTTTCGTCTTTCAAGTTAATAAACTCGTTATGCATCCAGTAGTTACAATACTTAGTACAGTTACAACCTTCACCTTGAGCTATTTCATTTTCATGGTGTGGAAAAATTAAATCAATTCCACCACCATGAATATCAATAGTATCGCCAAGAATAGCTTTAATCATTGCTGAACATTCAATATGCCAACCAGGTCTTCCCTCTCCCCAAGGAGACGTCCAATGTGGTTCACCCTCTTTAGAAGGTTTCCATAGAACAAAGTCAAAAGGATTTCTCTTTCTTGAATCAACCTCAACTCTTTGACCTGCATTTAAATCTTCTAAATTTTTATTTGATAGTTTTCCGTAGTCTGAGTAGTTATCTATTGCATAGAACACTTCTCCTTCAACTTCATAGGCCTTATCATTCTTTATAAGTGTTGCTACATAATCAATGATCTCATCCATATACTCAGTAACCTTTGGGTTATGAGTATGCTTTTTAAGACCTAGTCTATTGAAGTCCTTTTCGAATTCTGCAATATACTTTTCTGAAATAACAGTAGGCTCAACACCTTCATCATTTGCTTTCTTAATGATTTTATCATCGACGTCAGTGTAGTTATAAACAAATGTTACATCGTATCCACTCAGTTCTAACCAATTGCGAACAAGGTTGAATGTGATGGCCCCTCTAAAGTTTCCAATATGAAGAAGATCATAAACAGTTGGTCCACAGAGATACAGCTTTACCTTTCCATCTTCTAATGGCTTGAATTCTTCTTTTTTATTACTCAGAGTGTTATATAATTTAAGTGACATCTAATTTCTCCATTTGCTTCTTTTTTAGCACAACGTTTTCTATTTTAAAAAGTCCAATGTACTATAAGAATATAATTTTAAACGATTAGGGACCTAAGAACTATGGAAAAATTTGATCTTATTATTAAAGGTGGTACTTGTGTACTGAAGTCAGGCTTAAAGAAGCGTGATCTTGGAGTTAGAGACGGTAAAATTATAGTATTAGATAATAGTTCAGAGGAATCTGCGACTAAAATTATTGATGCTACAGGGTTACATATATTCCCAGGATTAATTGACACTCAGGTTCATTTTAGAGAACCAGGACTCACTCACAAGGAAGACTTGGCCTCTGGTTCACTTGCAGCAGTGCAAGGCGGTGTTACGACATTTCTTGAAATGCCAAACACTACTCCTCCGACAACTACAAAGGCCTCTATTCTAGAAAAGATAGAAATTGCAAAATCCAAGTCTCTATCCAACTTCGGATTTTATATGGGTGGTACAGCTGAAAACCTAGAAGAGCTCAAAAAAGCAAAAGACATTGAAGGTTGTTGTGGAATAAAGATCTTCTTAGGAAGTTCCACTGGAAACTTATTACTTTATAAAAGAGAAAAGCTTGAAGAGATATTTAAAAATACAACAGGTGTTATAGCCCTTCACTCAGAAAATGAAGAAATGCTAGTTCAGAGAAAAGAAATCAGAGATAGGGCCACAACAGCACATGCTCACCCAGAGTGGCGAAATGTTGAGACTGCTCTGACTTCGACAAAGAGAGTTATAGAAATTGCGAAAGAATGTAACAGAAAAGTTCATGTTCTCCATATCACTTCGAAAGATGAAATAGACTTCCTAGCAGAGAACAAAGAGTTTTGTACGGTGGAGGTAACTCCTCAGCACTTAACTTTATCAGCACCTGATTGTTACGATAAGCTTGGAACCTATGCTCAAATGAACCCTCCAATAAGAACGGTAGATCATACGGCAGGACTTTGGGGCGCCTTAAAAAAAGGAGTCGTAGACGTTATAGGTTCAGACCATGCCCCTCATACTAGAGAAGAAAAAGATAAAGGATATCCAAACTCTCCAAGTGGAATGCCAGGAGTTCAAACAATCTTCCCTATTCTCTTGCACCATGTACAAATGGGAAATTTAAATTTAGAAGAAGTCGCAAAGTACTTATGCTTTAACCCTGCTAAACTTTATGGGTTAAATAAGGGTCACTTAGAAAATGATTTTGATGCAGATATTACAATTGTTGATATGAATGAAGAAGTTGAAATTAAGAATGAAGATATGGCCTCAAAATGTGGCTGGACACCTTTTGATGGATATAAGTATAAAGGAAAGATAAATTATACAATTGTTGGTGGCAATATTGTTGTAGAGAATGGAGTTGTAGACTCATCTCACTTTGGAAGCCCGATAAAAATTAATCAAAGGAAGTTCTAGATGAAAGATATAGTAAACGAAGCATATAAAGTAGCACTTGAAGCAAGAAAGAACGCTCACGCTCCATACTCAAAGTTTCACGTTGGCTCTGCAATCAAAGTAAAGGGACACGATGAGCTCTTTCCTGGGTGTAATGTTGAAAATGCAAGTTATGGTGCAACTATTTGTGCTGAGAGAAATTCAATAATTGGAGCGGTTGCTAGACTTGGAAAAGTTGAAATTGAATTTGTTGTTGTTGCCTGTGATACAAATCCAGTAACTGTACCATGTGCTCTTTGCCTACAAGTAATGAGTGAATTTACAAAACCAGATACACCTATTCACTTAGGTGATTTAGAGTCTGTGAAGAAGACGGTTCATTTTGGTGATTTACTTCCAATGCCATTTAATACACTCGATTGTTAATTCATCGAGTGTAATACTTTTCGACTACCATAGTCACACTCAAGACATTGAGCAGACTCTTCCATAACTAGAGTAGTGCAATCGGCCCAATGAGTGATAATCAATTTCTTCCCACAGCTGGGGCAATCTTCCATAGTCTTGGTCACCTCTTTAATATCTCCGTGATACTTCTCTAAATGCTCAAGCTCAAATGCGCGTTCTCTAAGACTCATTACTATTCCTTTTGATTTGACTTGATATCTATCGGAAAAGTGTTCTAAATAATGAGAGTTTTAAACTGGAGTAAATCACTAATATTACTAGAATATATTGGTAAAAAATATAGAGTCATAATGCAATAACTCCCTGTTTTCATGGTAGTTTACAATTGTCTAATCTTTTCTTTATAAGAATTTGATATAATTTGCTAAAGCGTCAAAAAATAGGTATTTTTTTGACCTAATTTGCAAGTAAGGGAAATACAATGGATTTACATACTTTACGAAGTAACCATTCAGATATTATGGACTGTGAAGTTAAAGACTCTACGGGTTTAAATGACTTCCAAAAACTTTCAAATGACTTTGGAGTAGCAATACCTAAAGTTGGTATTGAAAGATTTAGAATACCATTAAAGTTTAAACATGAAGATGGGACAATCATGAGTCATGACTGTGAAGCATCTATGTTTGTATTTTGTGATGCTCACAAAAATGGTGTTAACATGAGCCGATTCTGCGCGATACTTCAAGAAGAGTCTGAGTTAACAGCAATTGATAACGACTTCTTTAAGAAAGTTTTACATCGATATAGAACAGATCTACGTGATACCGATACAGAAGATCTAATCCCAGAATCATTTTTAAAATTAAACTTTAAATATCCTGTAAAACAAAAGTCACTTAAGTCTGACAACTGGGGATGGCAATATTACAACTGCTCTCTTGAAGGTAAAGAAAATAGAGACGGTCAAGTTATTATGAGTATGACAGTAAATTTTGAATACTCTTCAACTTGCCCATGTTCACTATCAATGGCAAAACAATATGAAAAAGGTTATGCCAGTGGTGAAATAACTGAAGGCAATGGAATTGCAACAGCTCATAGCCAAAGATCTAATGCCACAGTAACTGTTGACTTCAATTTGGATAAACCATTATCTTTAATTCAATTAATTGAATTACTTCGTGTTGCACTTCCTACAGAAACACAAAGTCTTGTTAAGAGATTAGATGAACAAGCATTTGCCATATTAAATGGTGAGAATCCTATGTTCGTTGAACACTCTTCTAGAAGAATTAGTGCTGTATTAAATCAGGAAGAAGCAATACTTGACTGGAGAGCTAAGGTAGAACACTTTGAATCTCTTCATAGTCACAACGCGGTTGCGTATATCTCAAAATAAATGATAAAAAGGTCTCTAACTTGGGACCTTTTTTTTTTGGGAAAGATCATGAAAACAATATTATTCTTAAGCCTTATCTTGTTAACTTCTTGTATGAAGGAAACGACTAAAATTAATATTTTTCACTACAACATTAAAGAACTAGATTCTTTAAAATTACGTGATTCATCTAACAAGCAATTAGCTGCAGTTAAAGAGATAGTATCTAAATTTGAATTCGATATTTTTTCAGTCAACGAAATTCAATATGATCTCCCAATGATACCTAATAAAAGCCTTACAAGTACTGGTCAAAATATAAAATTACTTGCAAAGAGCTTGGGACTAGAAAACTTTTCTGCAATTTTTTATCCGGCCAACACAGGAATGAAGGCCAGCAGAGATCCACATGGAAACTACGTTGAAAGTTTTAAGGCCACAGGAGCAAGAAAGTATGCAGATCCTGTAAACTTTGGACTCTATCCAGGTCAGTACTCAACAGCAGCGCTTATAAAAAGTGATATTAAAATTTTAGACTCTAAGAATATACAAACAATTAAGTGGAAAGATTTTAACCCTTCAATAGATTTAAAAAAATACACTGATGGTAATGGAGCCCCTCTACCTGAGAGTACTAAGTTATTCGATAAAAACTTCACAGATATTCTTGCAGAAAAGAATGGTTTTAAATTTCATATAATATTACTTCACACTGTTCCGGCCTTTCACTTTGGCAATAAAAAGTCACCAAACTATGAAAGAAATGCTGATCAACTTAGATTTTTAGAATGGTACTTAACTCAAGAAACAAGCTTTAAAGTAGAGGGAATTGAAATAGATCCACTACCTAAAGATACTCCTTATATTGCAATTGGAGACTGGAACACAGAACTTACAAATAAAACTAACCCAGGAAGTGCTGTCCTTAGAAGCTTAAAGGAAAAGTCACAATTCTGGATGAAGGAACCTCTTACAATATCAAATGAGGGCCCTTCTTTTACGCCTAAGAGACTCCAGCTTCAATTAGACTACATTACAGTCAGTAATCACTTTAATATCCTAGAATCCGGCGTATATAGACCTAATGAAGAAAGAAAGGAATTAGGTTGTGACAAAGTTTCTTCAGGTGAGAATATAAGATCTTATACAATAAAGGACAGTGGTAAGACATGCTTTGCTAGCTTTAATAAAGATTTTCTAAACTCGAAACAAGCTTCTGATCACTTCCCTATTTGGGCGAAACTAGAAGTAAAATAGCGAGCTCTTAGCTCGCTTTAATTCTCTTAAAGCTCTGAGAGAACTCCACTAGCTTTTCAGCGATATTTTCCTTGTGTACAACCTCTGTAGCTCCACCAAGTGAGATGGCCTCTTTTGGCATCCCAAATACAACACAGCTCTCTTCACTTTGAGCAATCGTTAAGGCCCCTAGGTCTTTTAATTTCTTAATTCCCTTGGCACCATCTTTGCCCATACCAGTCAAGATAACAGCAATAATATTTTCTTTGGAAGCTACAGCTTCAAAGGATTGAAACATATAATCAACAGATGGCTTAAACCTATTTACGGGAGCATCATCTGTAATTTGTATAATCTTTTTATCCCCTTTAGTTTTAATCTTCATCTGTTGTCCACCAGGAGCTATGTAGACATGATTTCTCTCTACACTCTCCCCATCAATCGCTTCAGATACAGTAAAGGGACACAGTCCATTTAATCGATCTGCGAAGGCCTTTGAAAAGACCGCTGGAATATGTTGGACGACGAGCATTGGAGGAATCTCAGAAGGTAGCCCACAAAGAATATCTTTAAGTGCTGTAGTTCCTCCAGTTGAAGATCCTATAACTACAGAGCAGTCTTGATTGAATAGGTTATTTGATCTGCTAACAATGCTGGATGAGCTTCTTCTGTTGGTTTTAAATTTTGATGCCTCAAGTACTTTTTCAATCATCAATGGTCCAACAATCGAGAGTTCCTCGATCTTTGGTTTTTGAATATAGTCAAATGCACCACTCTCAAGAGCATCTAGAACTAAAGGACCTTCCTCAATACTCACAGAAGTAATCATAATGGCCGGAATCTTATACTTTGGTTGAATGATTTTTAGTAGCTCAACACCATTCATCTCTGGCATATGTATGTCCAATGTTATGACGTCTGGCTTAAACTCTTTTATAAGCTCTTCTACATCACTAGGCTTTTCAGCCGTTGCAACGACATTTATTCGGTCAGATTTAGAAAGTACTTTGGTTAATAAGTTTCTTATAGTTTTTGAATCATCAACAACAAGAACATTTACAACTTTATTCTCAACAACTGCTTCTTCTTTTGTGACTCTAAGTTTTCCTTCATTTGGATAAAATACAACTTCAAACTTATCATCTCTTTGAACTAATTTTTCATCTCTAAACTTAAACTCTTCTATTCTCGTTTTAATATCTCTTAGAAAACTAACGCTACCAACGGCTTTAATAACCATCATACTTTTGAGTGTATTAAGTTCTTTTTCGGCCCTAGAAAGGAAGTCTTCAAGACTTCCTTTTTTCAAATCTAAATTACTTAATATTGTTCCACAAGACTTCCCTTGGGAATCTTCAACACAGACAAAGCATTCGAAATTAATTTTCAAATAGTATTCTGATTGAGAAGAACCTGAAAAAAAATTATCTTCCACTGTTACTTCCTACTTAGGTATTCTGAAGACATATAAGCAAAACTAGTAACAGGAACAACATCTGTTGCAACTTCACTTAATGATGTATTTACCCCTATGTCCTCAAGGAGGAGTTGTGCATTCCCCCAGTTTAGAATCTTCTCTCCACTATGCTTAGAACATTGTCCAAAGATCATTACTGATGTCTTTGCGTCATGATGATGCTTGTGCGCTTGTTCAAATACTTTCTTAAAGTCAGCTATATAGACTTTACCTGGCTCAAATTTATCACTAATACTGTCTACAACCTCAACAGGATATTTAATTTTATCACTCATCTCTTCTTTTAAAGCTTCAAGAATATTATCTTGTCCTTCAAAAAGCATGAGTGTTGCAGGTTGAGGACCGTGTAACTCATGAAAAAATTTAATCACTTTCTTCTGATCAGAGAATGAAGAAACAAGGACTCTAAACTTAGTCTCAGGATCATGAATTAGTATTTCTTTTTCAAACTCTTTATCTACCGAGCTCACGTGTTGCTTAGTTAAACTCTTATCAATATACGAAACTCTAAGCTTCGTTCTAATTTCTTCACCCCTTTCTAAAAGGTTATTAAGAGCAGGCTTTTCAATAAAATCAGAAGCTCCAGCTCGTAGGCATCTCATCGCAGCATCTGAATCATCTCTAGATGCAGAAGATATAACAACAACAGGAGGGTGTGATGATTCATAGTAAGTTTCTAAATATGTCACACCATCCATTTCTGGCATATGAATATCTAGAGTAACAACATCGACCTTCCCCTTAAGCTCACTTAACTTATCTCTTGCCTCTATCCCATTGGATGCAGTTCCCACAACCTCGTACTGATCGCCTTCAGCGAATACTTTCTTAAGTAATGTTAAAATACTGGAAGAGTCATCAATACAGAACACTCTTAATCTTTCTGGTACAGATGTAACCGTTTCAATAATTGAAGCTGCTGGAGAAGTACGTTTTTCAGAAATAAGTACTTCTGGTGCCACTTCCTCAAGAACTTTATGACAGTATACTGATGGTCCACAATTTTTAATATCTAACTTTAAAGCACTTAGAGATTCAGAGATACCAGAATACAAGTACCCGTCAGAGTGTAGATGATTTAAGAAGTTTTTTGTAATTTCATGAATCTGCTCAGTCTTAAAATAGATGAATACGTTACGACAAAAAATTATATCAAACTTTTCATTTCTCATTTCTTTATGAAACGTTAATAAGTTATATACTTTGAACTCACAGTGCTCTGAAATACTCTTTTTCGCTTTAACGTAATCAGAGATATCTCCCGTTCCTCTTGCCCAGTGATTGGCAAGGTAGTTCATTGGAGCAGATTTTATTTCTCTTCTATGGTAAACACCATTGGCCGCAATCCTTACGGATTCAGGATCAATATCACTTCCCATAATTTTATACTTCATTGTAGAGTCTATTTTTGGAAGATAAAAATCTAAAAACATAGAAAGAGAATATACCTCTTGTCCTCTACTACATGCCGCTGACCAAATCTTGATTGTACTTTCACCGCGAGCACGGATCTTTTTAACAAGTTCAGGCAAGTGGGCTTTTAAATGTTCAAAATGAGTAAACTCTCTAAAAAAGAAAGTGTGGTGTGTAGTAAGTAGTGAAACCAATACACCAGATTCTTTTTCTCTATTTGAGTCAATATAACGAATATATTGATCCGCTTTTGTAAGTCCTAACTCACTCATTCTTTTCTTGATTCTAGTTTGAACCATCAGAGCTTGCTTTTCACCAAGAACATTTCCTGATATTCGAGCAACGATAGAACTTACCTTCTCCACGAGAAGGTCATAAGAGTCTTCAACTAATTTATTTGCAACGCCCATAGATATATCCCATATGATTAAATGTCTTCAAAACGAGAGTCTTCCCGGCTTGGAAGTTCACTTGTAGACTTACTAGCTTCTTTTTTTGTACTTTCAAATTCAGTAACTACATCACTCAACTTATCGGTATTTTCTTCTTTAGATATTAAAGAAATTTCGACTTCTTTCTCTTGTTCTACAGCTTTTTTCTTAAACTTATTAATTTCTTTAGAATTAGATTCTTCGACAGAACCTGACCCTTGCCCTGAAACAAGTTTACTTAGGCTTGAGGCAACGTTTGAAAGCTTCCCAGCTTGATTATTGAGGCCATCAGAGGACTCTAAAGCTTCAGTTGAAATAAGTGATGTTTGATGAGTCATCTCATCCAATTGGCTCATGGCCTTAGAAACTTCAGTAATTCCAATTGCCTGCTCGTTAGAAGCATTTGTAATTTCAGATACTTTATCGTTAACTTCCAAAACGTTTACTAGTATTTGATCTAAAACTTTTTCACACTCGTTTGCCGTTCTAGAACCAACATCTACTTTTTCCTTTCCTATACTAGAGAGAGAAACAAGCTTTGACTTAGAGTCAGCAACAATGAGTTCTACCTTCTTAACACTCTCTCCAAGCATTTCACTTATCTCTGTTGCGGCACTTCCACTAGCAGTAGCGAGGGAGCCAATCTCCTCAGCAACTACGGCAAATCCTTTTCCATGCTCACCTGCTCTAGCAGCCTCTACAGATGCATTAAATGAGAGAAGCTTTGTTTGAAAAACAATATCATTTATAATATCTGTCTTATTACCTATTTCATTTATAACGGTTATTATCTCGTTCATCTTTTGACTAATATTGTCCATTTCATTAACAATATCTGAATTTGAATTATTAATTTCAGTCATTGCATTAATCATATCAGTTACTGAGGCCTTTCCACTTTCAGCGACTTCTTTTGATTCCTGAGACTTCTTACTAGACATTTGTACATTTTCTAAATTTCTGCTAACCATAGATGACAACTCATCAAGAGTTGAGACGGTTTCTTGAATTGCAGAAGCAATTTTTGTAGATCCATCACTTAGATCAATAGAATTAGACTTCATCTTATCAGCATTACTAGAGACTTCAGTAGCAACGCTTCCTAAAACTTTATTGGCATCCACAATTGGCTTAACGAGCTTCTTTGTTACATAAGCTCCAATAAATATGATTATAATTAAAGCAATACCCGACAAAATCGATACAAATATCATCATTGACTTAACTGGAGCAAACATCTCGTCTTCTTGAATTTCAGCAATTAATCCCCAAGTATTGCCAAACATCTCAATGCTTGAGTAATAACTTAGAACTTTCTTTCCATTTGGATCAATAATAAATTCAGCACCAGAATTGTTAGTAACTGCAGCATCAATTGATTTTGAATTAACTTCTATTTTATTTTTAAATGAATTCACAGTATTAAATTGTTCTTTATTTACAAAGAAATCTGTTCGTAAAAGATGATCAAACCCAACAAGATATACTTGTCCGGTCTCTCCCATTCCAACGCGGCTAGATACGATAGAGTTCAATTCATCAATGTTAATTTGAGAAACAACAACTCCCATATCATCACCTTTTTTTATCCCCTCTGATAGGTGATCGAACTCTGATAGTTGTCGAATACAGTAAAATGACTGAACAGAGTTAGTAACAGGATTATATTCGTATTTACTAAAGTGTAGACCGGCCTTCTCATCACTAAGAGCATCTTGAAAACATTTAGATAAAGATGAATCTTTGTATGTACCTGAGATTAGATTACGTCCAAGAAAGTCACCTTTAAGATCTTCCTTTCCCGACATTATGACTTGTCCATCTAATGATACGAGTAGAATATTTTCTAATGAGTAGTCCTCAGCAAGTTGGACTGCTCGACTTCCATATAGCTTATGAACTTCTTTGTATTGACTCGTATTAATATTTTGATCTTCACCAGGAAATAAACTTGCACCATAAAATGCACTCTCATAAGCTAAGAATAACCCTTCTATTAGTCTATTCTTTCCTAGCCGCTCTGAGAAAACCATTGTTTGTTTTTGAAACACGGAGAGACGATTCTTGATCATCTCTCCCATACTTGAAAATTGATTTATTGACTGAACCTCTAAGGCGTCTTTTGACTTAAAATAGGAAACACTTGAGACAATTGAAATACAAACGAATGCAACCACAACTATTGTTAATAATAGTTTGAACTGAAAACTTGTCTGTTTTTTACTTTTAACTTTATTCACTATCTACATTCCCTACTAAAGGTTCTTCTTAAACTTATTTCCAAATTCCTGCGCCAGCGATCCAACCAGTATCACCACCACATTTCTTAATATAGGATACTTTTGGTGTTGCTTTTTCTGCACCAGGTTTCGCCCATACATAATCAACCCAACCACCTTCAGCGTTAGCGTTCGCAGCTTTATCAAACTCAACAAAGAGAACTTTTCCATTTTCATCTTTGTTTGACTTTAATGACTTTCCATTAAGTCTTCTTTTAATAGGATGTAGAACCATATTTACATCTTTATCTTGAATCCAAACATAGTTAGATCCACAGAAGCGATACTTTGCAACTTCAGGAATTGCAGCTTTTCCCTTCTCTGCGATAAGAGCACACATTTTTTCTACAGATGCTTTAGCTTGATCCTTAGTACAGTCTGCAGCACTAATATTTAAACATGACACACCTAATACGCTCGCAACGAGCATTTTTTTTATATTCATAAATTCTCCTTTTATATTAAGTATTTCGGTTATTATTAATGAAAATGTATGGGAAATAATCAATGAGAGAAAAATTAAAGTTCTCTTAAGGTACAAAAAAAGCCATCTATAGAGATGGCCTTTATATTGTTGAATTTAAATAGAAGTTTATGCAGCTTTTCTTGCCAATGCGTTTACATCTTTAATATCTAGAACTTTAGCTACATTTAAAAGCACTGTTAATGATTTCTCTTTTCTATATACACCGTAAATATATTCAGCATTTACTTGTGTTTCAATCTCTGGAACTTCGTTAATTTCTTTTAGAGTGAAAGCTAAAACTTTGTTGATCGAGTCAACAACAATTCCTAGATTCATCCCATCAAGATCAACAATTATGACACTCTCTTCAGCGTTGTTTTCTCTTGGCTTAATTTTAAGTTTTGTTCTCATATCTACAACAGATATAACTTGTCCTCTTAGATTCATAATTCCAAGAAAGTGACTTGGTGCTTTTGGAATTGGAGTTGTTTCAGGAACAGAGATAACTTCTCTGACTGATAGAAGTGGTATTGCATACTCTTCTTCACCAAGACTAAATTCAAGAAATCTCTGAAGGTCAGAACTACCTTCATCAACAATTGATAGATTTTGATTTGCTCTTTCTTCATTCATCACGCTACCCTTCCTATAAGATCTTCTTTAATACTAGAATTCTTTTTCATTTTACTACTATAGAGTTCATTTAAATCTAGGATAAATGATGGTTTACCATCACCTAAAATAGAACTTCCCATGAAACCTTTACTGTTTTTTATTTCACTACCTAGATTTTTAATAACGACTTGCTGCTGATGAAGTATATCATCTACAAGTACCGCAAAAGGATGTTCAGATGCTTGAATAATAATCGCTATTTTATCAACAGATTTCCCCTCATCCATTTTAACAGCTAATGTACTGCCAATGTTGAAAAGAGGGAGAACCTGTCCTCTTAGGTTGAGGCACTCACCCCATCCTGTAACTTTATTAATCATTTCATTTGTAGGCTTAAGAGACTCATGTACTTGAGATAGAGGGATAATAAATTTATCACTTCCAGCGCGTATAACCATTCCCTCAATAATTGCCATAGTTAATGGAAGAACAACTTTAAATACACTTCCCTTCCCCATTTCCGTCTTAACTCTGACTTCACCTGATAATTTCTCAATATTAGTTTTAACAACATCCATACCAACACCACGACCAGAAACTTCAGTCACCTGCTCTTTGGTTGAGAACCCTGGGTGAAAAATATATTGAATAATATCTTCATCAGAGATTTGTTGATTTTCTCTTATTAAACCTTTTTCAATAGCTTTATTTCTTATTATATTTGCAGGAATACCTTTTCCATCATCTGTAATTTCGATAACTAAATTATTACCTTCATGAAATGCACCTATAGTAACATTTCCAGCTTCACTTTTACCCGCAGCAATACGCCCTTCAGTACTCTCTAGCCCATGATCAACAGCATTTCTAACAATGTGGACGAGAGGATCAGCGAGGTGTTCTAATACAGTTTTATCAATTTCAGTCTCTTCACCGCTAAGAGTGAGCTTCACTTTCTTATCTAATGTTTTAGAAGTATCTCTAACAATTCTGTTCATTTTTTGAAGTGTAGACTTCACTGGAACCATTCTTAAAGACATCGATATTTCTTGAATCTCTTTAGATAATTTACCTAATTGAGAAATAGACTTATTCATTAACTGATCATGAGAAGCAGTAAAGCGACCCTGATCGAGAACCGTTTGTAATATTACAAGTTCACCGACGACATTATTTAACTTCTCAACTCTAGATAAGGAAACTCTAATACTTTCATCTTCAGTTACTTTTTTAACTGGAGTCGCTTTCTTTGCAGCTATTGGTGCAACAGCAGCAGGAGTTGTAGTAACCTTCTCCAGTGGAGTTACAGTTACGGAGTCATCAATTGCATTACTAAACTTTAGCCCTTCTTTTTCATTTGAACTCTTTTCAAGATCAGCAATAATGTCAGAGTCACAAGTTCCAAGTTCTCTTAGTGCCTCTAAAGCTGCTGGTGAAATTTCTGGCTCTTCTTCAACTTCTTTTTTTCCACTAAGTTCTTCCATAACTGCTTCATCACAGTTACCAAGCTCTCTGAGGGCCTCTAGAGCGGCCGGAGATATCTCAGGCTCTTCTACCTTATTATCTTCACCCATTCCTTCAAATAGTGAATCATCAACATCTCCAAGCTCTCTTAAAGCTTCAAGAGCTGCTGGTGAAATCTCTGGTTCAGAAATTCCTTCATCTAAAATATCATCTAAGTCATCACTTTCATCACATACAAGTGTCTCTTCAACTTCAGCGACCGGCTCTTGTTCTACTTCAGCTTGACCACCTAGTGCACTTAAAATATTTTCAACAATTTCTGTACTGTCGAACTCTGCATCCATATTGTCTTTAAGACCATGAATCATATTCGTAATATGATCATTACACTCTAAAAGAAGAGAAACCATATTATCTGTGACTTCTAAGTCGCCAGTTTTTAATTTTAAAATTAAATTTTCCATCTCGTGAGTAAACTCGGCAACATTGCCAAACCCCACGGCCCTAGAAGTGCCTTTTAAATTATGAGCTAATCTGAAAATTTGGTCTAGAATCTCCGAGCTCTCTTTGTCATTTTCCAATGCAAGGAAAGACTGTTCCGTGTCTTCAAGTAACTGAAGAGACTCGTCTAGAAAGTCTTCTTTTAATTCTCTTTCAAAATCATCCATTTCGTATCCATAATTATTTTGAACATCAATGTTCTAGTTCAAGTACTCATCGTCATTTTAAACTGTAAGTTTAAATGAATTACGAACTTTAAGATTAAATTAAGGCATTAGTAGTATTAATTAGTTACGAATTGAATCTTTAGAAAGAGAAGTTATGAGGGCTAAAAACAAAAAAGCCCTTCACGAGGAAGGGCTTTTATATAAAAAAATCTGGTGGGCGTGGCAGGGATTGAACCTGCGACATCTGCCTTGTAAGGGCAGCGCTCTCCCACTGAGCTACACGCCCAGATCTGTTTGTTTCGATTCGTGAGCTAGAATATATATCTGGTGCATTTTTGTCAAATTCTTTTTCAAGAAATTTTAAAAGTTTTTACCAGCTTCCAGTATTTTCCATTGATTTAAATGGCTCAACTGGCTCAAGAGGCTCATTTGCTTGTAATAGCTCAATAGATATACCATCAGGGCATTTTATGAAAGCCATATAGCCATCTCTAGGAGGTCTCAGAATTGTAACTCCTGCATTCATTAACTCTAGGCATTTTTCATTTATATTATCTACTCGAAATGCTAAGTGGCCAAAGTTTCTTCCACCACTATATGACTCAGTCTCTCCCCAGTTGTGCGTTAACTCAACTTCTGCTTCCCCTTCTTCAGTAGCAAGGTACACTAGTGTAAACTTTCCATCTGGATAGTCACTTCGTCGAATTTCTTTCAATCCTAATTTGTTTACATAAAAGTCTAGCGACTTCTCTAAATCTAATACTCTGATCATTGAGTGTAAAAACTTCATAAAAATCTCCCTTATCAAGATTTAGACTAAGGCCTTTATCAAAAAATGTCATGTGAAGATTGATTAAGATTGTATTGTCTAAGAAAAAGAAAAGGGAGACATATGTCTCCCTTTTCACCCCAATACCATCAAGCAAAAAAATACCACTTTTTAAGCTGATTAAAACTTTCTAGTTAGCAACTTCTAAACCTGCAGCATCAGTGTCTACGACTTTCAGCTGTGGTGCTACATGTTGCATAAATTGCTCAGGATTTTGTAATTCAAGAGCATTTTTTAGGACATTATCAACTTGGTAACATGGAATAATTGTTAATCCACTCTTTACCTCTGTTGGAATGTCCGGAAGGTCTTTCTCATTCTTTATTGGAATAATTACTGTTTCAATACCAGATTGCTTCGCAGCAAGTAGTTTTTCTTTCAGTCCACCAATTGGAAGAACTCTTCCTCTAATTGTTACTTCTCCGGTCATAGCAACATTTTGCTTAACAGGTATTCCTGTAATTGCAGAAGTCAACGCTGTAACCATTGTAATACCAGCACTTGGTCCATCTTTAGGAGTTGCCCCCTCAGGAACATGTACATGGATATCATTTTTATCATACCAGCTAGCATCAATTCCTAGCTGTGCACTAATAGATCTTACATAACTTAGAGCAGCAGATGCTGATTCTTGCATTACTTCACCAAGCTTTCCTGTAACTTTAACTTGTCCTTTTCCAGGAACAGTTACCACTTCAATATGTAGTAGCTCTCCACCAACAGAAGTCCAAGCTAGACCGTTAACTAAGCCAACCTGTGGTTCAACTTCAATAGCTGTTCTATCAAATCTCTTAGGTCCTAAGTACTTTGTTAGCTGCTTAGCAGTCACGTTAAACTTCTTACCTTCAGCATGATTTTTAGCAACAACCTCTGTAGCAATCTTACGACAAACAGTATTTAAAAGTCTTTGGAACTCTCTTACACCAGCTTCTTTCGTATACCCTCTTACAACTTCAAGTACAGAGTTATCATTCATTGCTACTTCATACTTAGTTAGACCATTACTCTTAACTGCTTTATCTAATAAGTATCTCTTACCAATCTGTAGTTTTTCCTGAGGAGTGTACCCAGAAACACTAATGATCTCCATTCTGTCTCTAAGAGGACCAGGAATCTTACCTAAGTCATTTGCAGTCATTACAAACATAACTTGAGATAGATCGTACTCACACTCAATATAGTGGTCTGCAAAGTTTTTATTTTGTTCAGGATCAAGAACTTCAAGCATTGCTGCAGCAGGATCCCCTCTCATATCAGAACTCATTTTATCAATTTCATCTAAAAGAATTACTGGATTACTAGTCCCTGCTTTCTTAAGTGCAGAAATAATTTTCCCAGGCATAGCTCCAACATATGTTCTTCTATGTCCTCTAATCTCAGACTCATCTCTTACACCGCCAAGAGAGATTCTTACAAATTTTCTATCAAGTGACTCTGCAAGAGACTTGGCAATTGAAGTTTTACCAACCCCTGGAGGACCAGCAAGGCAAAGGATTGTTCCCTTCCCTTCTTCTTTAACAAGTGATCTTACAGAAAGATATTCAACAATTCTTTCTTTAACATCTTTCATTCCATAGTGATGACTATCAAGAATTTCCCATGCCTTACTCACGTTATTATCGTCAGTAGTGTATTCATCCCATGGAAGATTAGTCATCCAGTCAATATAGTTTCTAACAACTGCAGCTTCTGCAGACATTGGAGACATTGACTTGAGTTTCTTAATTTCTTTTATTGTTTTTTCTCGTGCTTCTTCAGGCATTTTCTTTTTAGCTAGCTTCTCTTCCATCTCTGAGATATCAGATTTACCATCATCTTTTTGCCCTAGCTCTTTTTGAATGGCATTCATTTGCTCATTCAAATAATATTCCTTCTGAGACTTTTCCATCTGTTGCTTAACGCGAGTTTTAATTCTTCTCTCTACGTTAATAACTTCAATCTCGCCTTGCATTTTTTCTAATAATAAATGAAGTCTATCTTCAACATTAACTGCTTCAAGGATTTCTTGCTTTTCTGGAATTTTCATACTCAAATGAGCAACAATAATATCCGCAAGTCTTGAAGGATCAGTAATTGAAGAAATACTCATAAGAAGTTCCGGTGGAATTCTCTTATTAAGCTTCACATACTGCTCAAAAGTACTTTTAATACTTCTCATAGTTGCTTCTAGATTTACTACGTCTACAACTTCAGATTGTGACTTAGTAACCTCTGCCCAATAACCTTCAGGCTTAGCAACGAAATCGTTGATATTTGCTCTATACTTACCTTCGATCAATACCTTTACAGTATTGTCAGGTAATCTAAGCATTTGGATAATGTTAACAACAGTTCCTACATCATAAACATCAGATCTTTCTGGGTTTAGAACATTCGCATCTTTTTGAGTTACGAGGAATAATTCGTTGTTGTTTTTTGCAGCCTCTTCTAATGCTGCAATAGACTTTTCTCTACCTACGAAGAGTGGCACCACCATATGTGGAAAAATGATAACGTCTCTAAGTGGAAGAAGAGGAAATCTTTTTGAGTCAACAGACTTGTTGTCTGACATAGTACCTCCTGCACTACTGGTATTGGTTGGGAACAACATATCTGTGACATCATGTCTCTTAAAATATGTCTTGTATAAATTGTCTCGCAAAATCAAATCTGGGTCAAAAAAAAAGTGAAGGCATCCTTTTCCTCTAAAAAAATTTTATACCTTGTAATATCGCATCTCTAGGTACTTTTTCACGCCTAAAGTATTGAAAATAAGTACTGCAAATAAAATGTTAGAAAATGTTATTTGAAAAAAAAATAAACAGTTTTTTCTAGAAGTGACTAAATGTTAGATATCAATAAACTTGTAGGTGCATCTCGGCTCTAAATAAAAAGGCCACTCCGAAGAGTGGCCTAACTTCAAGTAATTGATCAGGTTTAAAAATCAATTAAAAGTTAAATTGTAAGCTTGAATAGAATGCAGTTGCCTCATCATCAATAGAAAGAGGAGTTCCAACATATCCACCTAAGAAGTTAGTCTTCTTATTTTCGGATTTTTGATAACCAACTCTGAACTTAAAGTTCTGATCAATCGGTTGCATCCAGAATACATGCATAGACTTACCACCTCTACCTGTATAAAGACCAACTTTATTTTTCGCAGTAGTGTCGTAAAGAAATACATCATCATCAGAGTTGATATACTCAAATCCAAGAACTGCTTTTCTTAATACTTGAAATGGCATTTCATAGTTTAAGTTTGCAATCCAAGCATCTCCATCTAAATCAGTATTAGATGTTCCATACCAAGTACCTAATGTTTGAAAGTCTCCAGTTCCTTTAATATTCCCCATGAGGTAAGAGAAACCAAGAGATAAACCAGTATTGGCGATCCCATTCACCTCTAAATTCAAGACATGTCTTGTAACATTAAAGTTAGTTGTAGAAGAAGCTTGTGCAGTAGAAGCATTTGGATTAGTAAATGCATCTAGCCCACCAAAGTGTAGGTATTGATAAATTAAATGAATTCTTCTGGCCCAAGACATATTAGTCTTTTCATATTCTGCCATTAATGAGTAAGCATCAACATTTTCTTTAATATCCTGACCTGCAGTATTACTCATTGGCTTATGTGTAACTCCAATATCTCTTTGATTAAATGGAGTATAAATCCCTCTAAACTTTACAGCATGTCCGTTAAAAGAATTGGCATATGTAAGCGCCATACCATCAAATACGCCACCAAATACTAGAAGTGGATATTGTCCCATCATTGGACGATTCTCTTGAAAGTGCTTAGGAGCTCCATCAATTGTCGGAAGTCTACCTACAGTGAAAGTTAAATTATCTGTAAAGCTATAATTAACAAAAGCTCTCTCAAAGAATATTTTAGAGTTATCAGCTCCCTGACCTTCACCTAGTTCATTAAATGCACCATCACCAATATATGAACCACCACCCTTATTAAGAGTATTCATATATTTAGACATTGCTAAACGACCATAAAAAGATAATTTCTTAGAAGGTGTCGCAGCGATATCAAGCTCTGTAAAAACACGGTGGTGTTTAGTACTATTTTTCTCTCCGGCAGTTCTAGCTACAGAAGTCCCATTGAATGTATTTGTTGTATACGCTTTATTATGAGTTGTTTCTACAGAATCATATCTATATTCTAAACTTCCAGAGAATGACCACCAGTTCTCATAACCAGCATACTCAAGAGCTTCAACTCTCTCTTCTAAACTCTGTGCTTGAACAGTTCCAAAAGTAGAAGCTGCTATAGCACTTAAAACTATTATTTTTTTTAACATATAAATTCTCCTACTATCCACCAATTGATGATGAAGCATCCTTACATTGAAGAGTACAATCACCAACTGTTATAGTTGCTGACGAACAGGTTTTTAATTTAATTACATTTCCAGCTCGACCTGGAGTAGCGAGAGCTGCAGCATCTGCATCGCTTTTTCCACACTGTTTTTTAACCGCATTAATAAAATCGTCTTTTGCTCCAGCATGCACTTGGAAAGAAAAAAGTAGTGCATAAACAGAGACAAAAGAGAGTAAAGCTTTAGACATAAACACTCCCTTGTTTAATATATTTTGTTGAGAGTATATGAAAGTTTTCATTTTTTTTGAACTTAAAAGAAACGACTTAAAAGCGTTAAAAGTGAAAATAAAAAAAGAAAAATACTTGAAAGCATTTATTAGAGGTGTTCTGGAAGATTTTCTCAAGAAAAAGGCGACCAAAAAGGTCGCCCAAAAAATGCATAAAATTAATGTTATCTAAAGGTTAAATATCTTCAAATCGAGAATCACTACTATCTGGAATTTCAGAAATCACAGGTTTAGCAGCCTTATTACCATCTACCTTAACATCCTCTAAAGGAGCAGCAGCAACTTGATTCTTCTTAGTTTCTACTTTCTTCTCTTTTGGCTCAACTTTTACAATTTTCTTCTCTTCTTTCTTAGTAGAAACTTTTGGCCTTATATCTTTTTTTCCACCCTTAACTTCGTCTTCTAAGCTTTGAACAACACTATTTAAAAATATCGATTCTTCATTTAACTGTTTTGAACAATTTAAAGTATTATCTGCAATTTCTGAATTCTTATGTGTTGCTTCCTGTAATTGGTTCATGGCCTCAGCAATCTGAGAAACACCCAGCTCCTGCTCACGTGTTGCTGTAGAGATTTCATCCGCCATAACAGCAACTCTTTTAACATCTTCAGCAATACTATTAAGAGCGCTGTCACACTTACCAGAAATTGATATCCCTTCATCAATTTTACTTTTTGATTTCACCATTATCTGTTCAATTCCAGATTGTGATTCGGATACAATTTTCTCTACAGTTGATACACTTTCATTAAGGATATCACTTATTTCATCAGCAGCCTTACCACTCATTTGTGCGAGACTACCAATTTCCTCTGCGACTACTGCAAACCCTTTCCCATGCTCCCCCGCTCTCGCAGCTTCAACAGAAGCGTTAAATGAAAGAAGCTTTGTTTGAAAAACAATATCATTTATAACATTCGTTTTTTCTGATATTTCATTAATAACTTTTACAATATCATTAAACTTCTTATTACTACTTGTGGTTTGCTCTAAGATTTCATCATTACTTGTCTTTATTTCATTCATAGAGTTTACAACTTGAGAGACAATCTTCTTCCCCTCATTAGCATTATTCTCAGAACTCTTTGCAACCTCTACAGATCTCTCAGCATTTTGCGCACTCATTTTTACCATTTGTGATACTTCATCTAGAGTAGAAGCTGTCTCTTGAATCGCAGACGCTTGATGAGTCGACATATCAGATACATTTGAAGACATTCCTTGTAAGTCACCTACTAGACCAGCAGTTCTCCCAAAACTCTCCTTCAATCCTAAAATAACTTCTGACAATTTATTATAAAGGTTACTAGAAATTAAGTATGAAACAACAAGACATATGACGAGCATAATACCAAAGGTCCAATAGAATAGTTCTCTAAGTGTTTTGATATCTTTAAAAGCTACATCAGGGTTCATCCCTACAATAACAGACCATCCAATAGAATTTATAAACTTCTCGTTCTCAATCTTTCTAAATGAGTAAAGAGTATTTTCTTCACTAAAGAAATTCTTTGAAACAAGACTTCCACTTTTAACCTTTTGTAAAAGTAGAGACACTTCATTTTTAGAATTGAATAAATTTTTATCCAAAGTCCTAAGAATGGTATATTCATTTTTTTCATTACGACCAAGAGAAGAGAGAACATCTCCACTTTTATTTATTATAAAGATAGAAGCATCATCTTTCCCCGAAGATTTTAAAGAGTCATAGAGCGACTGAAGTTCAGATTCTACCCAAGCAAAGCTTGTATACGCAGTTAATACTCCTAAAGGATCTCCGTACTCATCCTCTAAAAGTGTCGTAAAGTGTGTCCCATATCTCTTATTACCATATGCTTTTGAAATTAACTCATCGTACTCTGGTTGCCCTAACCTCGAGCCAAAAATTTTCTTTTTAAAGTTTTGAGTAAGTTTCCCCTCAACAGTTTCTTTAAACCATTTCTCACTAGAAAAATCATGCCCTTCAAAACTAGTAGTACTAATGGCCTTCCCTTCTGCGTTTATAGTTGAGCTGCCAACAAACTTGCCCTTCATATCAGTAACAATTAAAATATCATTCATTGGATAGAGAGTTATTATCTCATTTAGAACAAACTTCATCGTTTCTTTATCTTCGTAATTCTTTAATGCACCATTTTTTCCAAATGCTTGAACATTATTATATTGAGAGTAAAAAACTTGAGATATTGAGCTCGATAAGGAATCTGAATACAAAGAAAAACTTTCAGTAATGCTCGTTCTTTGCTTTTTAAGCCCTTGCTCAAATTGGAAAAGAACTATTAATCCAAAAAGGAATACCATCCCACCAGAAATAAATAACAGCTTAGTTTTCAATGGAACTTTTTTCATATTCACCCTCTAAATAAAAATACAATATATAACTGTATCGGGAGAATACTAATATTTGTTGAATAAATATGAAAAAACCCAGCAATTTGCTGGGCATTTTCATCAAAATTAATATTTACTTAAGGTTGCTTTTTACGAAGCTGACTCTATATCACTCTTAGCTTTAAGAGTTCCTCCTGCGCCACCACGAGGAGTTCTTTCACCCTCAATAGTTTTAGGAGATTCAGTTCCTTCAATTGATGCTTTTGTAACAACAATTTTACAAATCTTATCATTAGATGGAACTTCATACATTACATCTAACATTGTTTGTTCAAGGATCGCTCTTAACCCTCTGGCTCCAGTCTTTTTTCTTAAAGCTGTTGAAGCAACTTCTCTTAAAGCATCCTCTTCAAATTCGATTTCAATTCCATCGTATTCAAAAAGTCTTTGGTACTGCTTTGTAATTGCATTCTTAGGCTCAGTTAAAATTTGAACAAGTGCCTCTTCATCAAGTTCTTGAAGAAGTGCATTAACAGGAAGTCTACCGATAAATTCTGGAATAAGACCAAATTTTGATAAATCTTCTGCCTCAATACCACCAAGTTTTTCAACTACTGATTGTTGAGCTTTTTCTTCTTTAGTAACTAATCCCATAGGACGTTTAGTAAGTCTTTTTTCAATGATTTTATCAAGCCCTACGAATGCTCCAGCAACAATGAAAAGAATATTTTTCGTATCAACTTGAATAAACTCTTGCTGTGGATGCTTTCTTCCCCCCTTTGGAGGTACTGCCGCAACAGTTCCTTCAACAAGCTTTAGTAATGCTTGCTGAACACCTTCACCAGATACATCTCTAGTGATAGAAGGGTTCTCACTTTTTCTAGCAATTTTATCAATCTCATCAATATAGACAATTCCACGTTGAGCTCTCTCAACATCGTAGTCACATGATTGAAGTAGATTTAAAATAATATTCTCAACATCTTCACCAACATAACCTGCTTCGGTTAGTGATGTCGCATCACAAATTGCAAAAGGTACATTTAAGTATTTTGCAAGAGACTGAGCGATAAGAGTTTTACCTGAACCAGTTGGACCAGCTAAAAGAATATTAGACTTTGATAATTCAACTTCGTCTTTACGACCTTTAGTTGCATTACCATGTGAAACTCTTTTGTAGTGATTATGTACTGCTACAGAGATAATTTTCTTTGCTCTATCCTGTCCGATAACATAGTTATCTAGATGAAGCTTAATCTCATGAGGCTTAGGAACATTATCTAATGATGCCTTACTCGTACTCTTTACAGAGTCCTCATAAATAATATCATTACAAAGTTCAATACACTCATCACAAATATAGGTACCTGGACCTGCGATTAGTTTTTTAACTTCTTTTTGAGATTTTCCACAAAAGTTACATTCTAATGTACTGTTGTAGCTACCACTTTTTTTAGTCATAACAACGGTCCTTTATCTATTTCTTTTTTTCAATTATGTGATCGATTATACCAAGCTCAATAGCATCTCCGGGAGATAGGTAATTATCTCTATCTGTAGCTGCAACAATTTTGGCCATATCCATCTCTTTAGCAGAGTGGTTAATATAAATACCATTTAACTGGTCTTTTAATTCTTGAATTTCTTTTGCCTGAATTTGAATATCAGAACACTGTCCTTGTGCTCCACCAAGTGGTTGGTGAATCATAATTCTAGAGTGTGGCATTGAGTATCTATGTCCCTCAGCTCCAGCAGTCAGTAAAAGTGATCCCATCGAAGCAGCAAGACCCACACAATAAGTATGAACTGGACAAGAGATATATTGCATTACATCGTAAATACCAAGTCCGGCATAAACAGATCCACCAGGACTATTTATATAGAAATGAATCGGTGCATCAGGATCGTCAGTCTCTAAAAATAGCATTTGCGCCATAATTAAATTAGCAACTGTATCATTCACTTGTGTACCAAGAAAAACAATTCTATCTAATAAAAGTCTTGAATAAATATCGTATTGTCTTTCCCCACGCGCCGTTTGTTCAATAACAATTGGATTTGGAATGTGCATTTTGGGATTACTCATGGTTTTCTACCCTCTGTTTTGTTAAGTAAATGATCGTATTCTTTAGTACTTGTCGTACCATTTCAAAAAATACTTTAATCAAAAGACTAATCTTTTGTTATTAATGTCACAACAGAAATCCTTTAACTTCTTGAGTTATTCCAATAGTTTAGTTAAACAAAGCCCCTATTCATCTCATAATGCTATACAGAGAAGTGATACACGCTGCACCACTTGCTAGATTTAGCCTACCAGGTCTTGTAATTGCCGAAATTTGGTTTTAAAGTCTTAAAAATTAATTTTTTATTAAATCATTTTAAGGAGACTTACATGACTACAGAAACTGTATATCCAACAACTTTAGTTGGTAAAGAAGCACCAGAATTTAAAGGTCAAGCTGTACTAAACGGTGAGATTAAAGAAATTGCACTTTCAGACTTCAAAGGAAAGTGGAAAGTACTTTTCTTTTACCCACTAGATTTCACATTTGTTTGTCCTACAGAAATTACAGCATTCTCTGACAAAATTCAGATGTTCAAAGATATGAACTGTGAAGTAATCGGTTGTTCAGTTGATTCTGAATTCTCTCACCTTGCTTGGACTCAACAGCCAAGAAACAAAGGTGGATTAGGTGAAATCGCTTACCCACTTCTTTCTGACTTAACTAAAGAAGTAGCTAAGAGCTACGGTGTTCTAATGGACGATGCTGTTGCATTCCGTGGAACATTCATCATTGATGACAACAACATTGTACAACAATGTTCAATCAACAACCTATCTGTTGGTAGAAACGTTGAAGAAGTTGCTCGTCTTGTAGAAGGTTACCAGTATACAGCTCAGCACGGAGAAGTTTGTCCTGCAGGTTGGAACAAAGGTGCAGATACAATGAAGCCAGATCCTTCAGGGTCTCAAGAGTACTTCAATAAATTGTAATTTTCTGATACATTTTTAGAAGTTTATATAGGGCCGCAATTATTGCGGCCCTTCTTTTTAGATAGAGAGTTAAAACAAAATGGAAATGATACTAGAATATATTCAAATGAATGTTGCGATTGCCCCTTACCTAATTCTAGGGTTACTACTATTGGCAGGATTTAATATTCCAGTATCTGAAGATGCAATGCTCTTTATCTCTGCACTACTCGCAGTAAAGAACCCTGAGTACACTTATCAACTCTTCTTTGCCGTATTCCTTGGAGCTTACTTAAGTGATCTTATCTGCTACGCATTTATGGGACGCTATCTAGGAAGTAAAATATTTAAGCTGAAGTTCTTTGCCTCCATGGCATCCCCAGAGAAGATAGAACAAGTTAACAACTTTTATAACAAGTATGGAATTGCAACTCTCCTAGTAGGACGCTTTATTCCTTTTGGCGTAAGAAATGCTCTATTTCTAACTGCAGGCCTTGGAAAAATGAATGCATGGAAGTTTGCCATAAGTGATTTAATCGCTTGTACTGTCTCATGTGTGTCTTTCTTTGCTCTTTATTACAACTTTGGAGAGACAGTAATTGAGTACGTAAAAAAAGGTAATATCGTTATCTTCTCTATCGCTATTATTGCAGGGATCATCGTATTTATTAAGAAGAAAAAAGGGAAAAAAGAATCTAACATTATGTAATTACACACTTTTCACAAAAAATGTGTAAATTATATACTCACTCTGAGTTCTCATTGTTTTTACAGATTTCATCTGTCATAAAGGTTTCACAAAAAATGTGAAACGAAAAACTTTAAATATGAGAATTGAATGACTACAAATAACTCAAATATTATATCTTTAAAGAACTGGAAAGAAGCTAACAGCGAGTCTAGAGAAGAAGCATCTCTCTTAAACTATCTAAAGGCCCTTAACTTTCATGACCTAATGAATGAAGCGGAATCTGCTAGAAAAGAGTTAAATTCAGGTTCAATAAGTGCAGAAGTAGCACTCAAGTCAAAAACAATTCTAAAAGAATTTACAAATAGATTAAAAGCAGATGGACTGAGCGCCAACTTAAAGCTAATCACTGACTCGGCAGAGGGAAAGATACTTAAACTAAAAAGTCTTATCAAATAAAGAAATACGACCCCCCTTGTATTTCGATATAAAAAAGGCCACTCAAATGAGTGGCCTTTATATTTAAAAATCTTAAATTTTCAAATTAGAACTTAACTACAGCACCAACAGAAACAACAGTTGCTTCATTGTTTTTAGTTGTATCAGTTGAATCAGTATGCTCAAGAAGAGATACGATTGTATTCATAGTTACATTTTTGTGTAGAGCATACTCATAACCAGCAGAAATTTGAGTATCTTCTTCTGAAGCTGCTCCTACTTCTTCTTCAGTTACATAGTAAGCTAGCTTTGCAGTATGGTCACCCATTCCGTAAGTAAAACCAGCAGTCATTCTAGAAGTATCAGTAGCTACTCCAGCAAGATCTTTACTTTCTTGATCTGACCAACCAGCTTTGAAAGTAAGGTTACCAAAACCAAGAACTGTACCAACGTGAAGGTTTGAGTTATCACCTGTAGAAGCTTGGGCCCAGTGAGTAAAAGACGATTGAAGTCTTAAAGTCATTGCATCCATTTTCTTATCAAATGAAACTAAGTGAGTTGTATAAGTTGGTCCATAGTTTGAGCTAGAAGGATCATTTGATCTCTTATCAGCCTTATCTACAGAAACAGAATATTGAACACCAGCAAATACTGGAGTTGCATACTTAACTAGATCTTTTCTAGATCTATAAAGAATACCCATGTTTGTAGTTGCATTTTCAACATATGCAGCATAATCAGCACCAACACCAGAAGCAACTGTTCCAGCGAAAGTATCAACTTTTAAATTTGCAAGAGCGTCAGCTGTGTAGTCTTGACCTACTGTAAGAGTACCAAACTTAGATACCATATCAATCTTAGCCATTCTAACTCTAATACGTCCTGAAGTTCCTGCACCATCATCAGTCTTTGTAGAGTTAACACCAAGCTCTAGAGTATATTTTGCTGTTAATGAAGAGTTAATCTCGTAAGAACCTTTAGCTCCTAATCTTGATTCAGAGTTATCAGTATCAACTAGTCCTGGAGTTGATTTTCTGTTGAACTTTGATTCTTGATCAACGTGCATG
>NZ_JBFGYP010000031.1:0-29133 GCF_041587335.1 Halobacteriovorax sp. | reverse complement strand
CCGTATGGTCTTAACATCTCTTGAGTTTTAAAACGGTCATCGATTAGTTTTGCACGATCAACAATATCATACGAAAATGAATTCGCAGTCATAAGCCCTAAGCATCCCGTTAGGACAATATTCTTCCATGTAATCATTTACACTCTCCCTGTGTTTTTAAATTTCTTTTATTATCAAGATATTAGTAGAGATATTCTACAGGGAAAATTTGTTTATTTATAAATAAAATAATTATAATTTTTCATGATATTTAAATAGTAATAACTTGCATAAAGCGTCAGTTACTTTAAAATAATAAGAGAATTAATGATAAATAAAGGCACATAAACTTGAGTAAAGAAGTCACATACGAATTAGATATACGCTTCCCAGATCAGTCTCCTCACAGAGAGACCATCACAAATAAACTATCTCTGGGTAGTTCTAGTAAATGCGACCTTTGTATAGAGGACTATAACTTATCCCCTCTTCACTTAAGCTTTAGAACTCATAATGGAGTTCTCTCTCTCCATAACCTTGGTGGAACAAATACTACGACCTTAGGGGAACAGGTCTTACATCATGGAAAGATGTATATATTAAATATTGGAGACAACCTAAAAGCAGGAGATATAGAAGTCTTTATAAGAGAAGGAGAAACTCTTACTGAAGATGAAACTCCAACAAACCTTAAAGAACTCTTCGAAGAAGCAACTGATCCTAACTACGAAGTAGAGACTCAAGACCTCATTAACTATGAAGAAGCTCCTCCTGTAGACTCTCCCTCTGAGGATTTTGACCATGAAACAGATGGCCAATTCAAATTTCAGAGTGCTCAAGATCTTGTAGAAGATGAAGATGAAGAGGATTATGAAGAGGTTGAAAGTGAGAATAAATCTATTGTTCAAAAGTTAACAAATATTTTTAAAGCTCCTAAGAAAGACTTACAAAAAGAAATTGTTAAGAATAATAAAAATATATCTATTCCTAAAGTAGCACCAGGTTTCTTTCTTAGGTTCTTTTCTTTTATATCCTTAACCGCTCTAAGTTATACAACTGTAGATCAGATCTTCCCTATTTTAGATATTGATAAGCTTATTAATCCTCATTTATTAGAGGTTCAAAAATTATTAACAGAAGTTCCTCATGCCCATTACTTATCTCTACCTATATTAAAAGTAGTATCTGTATACTTGTTACTTGAAATATTTACGACTTTGCTCTTTGGTCAAAACATTGCTTATATTCTTCTTGGTGTTAGAAATGATGACGGAGCAATATCAAAGAGGCTAAAAGGTGTAGTAAGAAGCTTAATCGGTATTATCACTGCACCACTATTAATATTTGATCTACCATCTATTATAAAAAAGAGAACTCTTAAAGAGTATATCTCTGGCTCAAAGTTACATGCTCCATCTCGAATCTTACAATTTCTAGGTATATTTGTAATCACTCCATTTTTAGTACTCAGTCCGCTTTACACTCCAATTCTGACCAATCTTAATAAGTTTAAGCCTACAGAAGTAGTTGAACAACGCCCTGTAGCTTTCTCTAAGAATGAAGAGCTTATTTCTAAAGAATGGTCTAGTGCTAACCTAAAACTAAACTTTAAAGGAAATGTATCTAAGAAATTACTTGTATTTCCAACGATCAAAATTAATAAAGATGTCCTTAAGGCTTCAATCAAGTTCAATAGTATTAAGAATTTAAACTCGTGGACAAATATATCCTACTTAGGAGAGATAGATTTTCTAAGTAACCTGCGACCACTAGTAACTCTAAACCCTATGTTCTCTATTCACTACCCTGAATTAAAGTCGGAATTACTCTCAGAAAAAGATAATGCAATACTATCCACTCTCGCCTTCGAACAATTGTTTCAGTTACTAAAAAGATCTATCAATTTAGATCCACTCAACTTTCAAGATATATTTTTGAACCATGGACCATTTTTAAAAGATATCATTGGTATTAATACTCTTTTAGCTGAGAATTTAAATATCCAAAAAAATGACTCACTCACCGTGTTTAAAAACAACGACAAGATACTAATTGGTAATACCAATAGAAGCTCAAATACAATTAGAACAAAGTACTTAATTATTTCAAGAGACTCCGTATCAACAAACTTTAGAGTAAGTACTCCAAAGAAATACTTTCGCTATACTTCAAAAATGGTAGAGAATTTACTTCAAAATTCAACAGCATATAAAAAACGAAAATCTAAAGAGATTCATAACTGGGCAAAAACATTAGATACTCTCACTTCTATTGTAGAAACAAAGAAAGACCTTAGTGATTCAGAGCTTGCAAAAGTTTATGAATACTATTTTGAATTCACAAGAAAGTACCTTGCTGAAATTGATAATCAGAAAGAAAAGGATAAGAAAATATTTAAGGCCCCATTAGTATCTGAGATTAATAATATTATAAAATACCTCGACTCGACGCTCGAATTTAATGAATTCCAAAAAGTTTCAGAATTAAATACTTCACTAAAGAGGCTTACAGAGAAGTTTGAAAGCGAAGATTTAAACTTTTTTCTTATAAATGAGTAAAAATACTATGGAAATCATTCACTTTTTCACTAATTAACTAGAAATTCTTCTAAATTTCTGTCATAAAAATCTATAATCTATAGTTAGGAGTACCATACATGTCCACAATTCAGGACCGAGTAAAAGAATTTTTCAGCTTTGAGTTAACACATGTTGATAAAAACTCAAAAGCAAGAGCTGGAGTAATCAAAACACCAAATGGAGATATTCCAACTCCAGTATTTATGCCAGTTGGTACTCACGGTGCAGTTAAGGCGCTACAGCCTAGTGTACTTGAAAATATGGATACAAAAATAATCCTTTCAAATACTTATCACCTTCACTTAAGCCCAGGCTCAGATCTTATAAAGAAAGCAGGTGGTCTACACAAGTGGATGAACTGGCCAAGACCAATTCTAACTGACTCTGGAGGGTTTCAGGTATTCTCTCTTCAAAAGAAGTCTATCAAAGAAGAAGGTGCTGAATTTAGAGACCAAAAAGGAAAAACTGTTCTTCTCTCTCCAGAAACAAGTATCGAAATACAGCAGAACTTAGGCTCAGATATCATGATGGCCTTTGATGAATGTATTCCTTTTCCAGCAACAAAAGAATATACAAAAACATCTATTGATAGAACACATAGATGGCTAGACAGATGTATCGATACATGGACTAATCCAAAGCAAGCGCTATTTGGAATTATCCAAGGCTCTACTTACGACGAGTATAGAAAAGAGTGTGCAGAAGAACTTATTAAAAGAGACCTACCGGGTTACGCCATTGGTGGTGTTTCAGTTGGAGAGGGACCTGAGTTAATGGAGAAGATAGTAACTTTTACTGCTCCACTAATGCCAGTAGATAAGCCTAGATATGTAATGGGTGTTGGAAATCCTGAAGATCTTCTAATGATCTGGGAACACGGAATTGATATGAGTGATTGTATCATTCCTACTAAATTTGCTCGTGGTGGGACAGTATTCACTAATAGAGGAAAGATTAGAATTAAGCATAAGAACTATAGAAGAGACTTCTACCCTCTTGATCCAAACTGTGACTGCTACACATGTAAGAACTTCACTAGATCATATGTTAAGCACTTATTTGACTCTAATGAAATCTTAGGTGCAATCCTTGTAACTGGACATAATATTGCCTTTTACAAGTCTCTAGCAGAAAGAGCGAGAGAAGCAATTCTTGATAATAGGTTCTTAGAATTCAAAAAAGAATTCTTAGAAGGCTATAACTCGTCAAAATAATTACATACAAAGGGCCTAATCATTGGCCCTTTTTTTATGTATTTAATTCAACATTAATGAAACATTTCTCGTATTCATATATAAGTACTTATGTATAAAGCTATCCTTATCTCTCTATTTTCTTTGTCATCCTTTGCTTCAATTAGTGAGGCAGACTTTAACAACATTCCAAAACAAGTTCTTGAATCCATGAGTAACGAGATTACTCAGTCTGGGCTAAATATAAAGCTCAATTTAAATTGGGAAAGTCAGACTAAGAACGCCGGTGCTAATAGAAAAGGAAATAATGGTCTTATAAACCTATATGGCGGTTACGCTCGTATCAGTGAAATGACTAAAGAGAGCTTTGCTCAAACAACCTGTCATGAATTAGGTCATCTCATAAGCAATGGCTACAAAGTAATGCCCACACTAAAGTATGCTTCAGAGTCAGAAGCAGACTACTTTGCAACAAAGACATGTCTAAAGAAGTACTTTTTAAAGTACCCTTCCAATAGAGCTGCAAGCAATTGGCAGATTGAAAAGTGTAGAGAGACAGGAATAGAAAATCTAACACTATGTACAGATCTTTTGATTGCCTCAAGAGACTCTCTAAAGGTGGATCAATCTCTTACTCCAGGACAAACCTGGAAGGACTATACAGCTCTAGACTTAACAAAAACTGATAGAACTCTATACAATGGTTACGCTACTGTAGGCTGTAGGTACACTAGTTATATTCATGGAGCATTGGGACTAGATAGGCCTTCTTGCTGGTTAAATGAAAAATCTAAAGTTTCTAATGAAAGTTACATTACTGACTATGATTATCCAGAAGCAATGTATGTTGGAGATATTAAAGAATTAAAAAAGACTTACTTCGGATGTACATTTAAGTTAAAAAGCATTTCTTTTTTTAGAGAAAGTGTTCTCTCACCACTAGGAATGGGAGAAGTCTCTGAAGAAGAAATAAATGTGTATGGAAACTGTAAACTCACTGAAGAGAGCACAAGCTCTGGAACAATTAGTTTATATAGAAATAAACTATATTATAACCTAGAGGCAAGAGATAAGTAGACCAGAACTTTACTGGTCACACCCCTTCTCTGAGTCACAGTGCTCCTTAAGGTTTCTCATTTGTTCAAGAGCATCTGAGTTATCATTAAAAGCTAACTCTGCTCCACCGATGTCACCCCACAATGAATAGCTTATTCCTCCATCCGCTCCAATAGTCATCTTATCAGAACAAGACTGCCCTGCGAGGTTAACTCTCCTTCTAGAAATATTATTATCTCTTATACAAAGGACAGTATTTCCATTTCTATCAACTGTGTAATCAGAAACTAGAACAGCATGTGTAATCATTCTTTTATTTCTTTTTGTAAATACGATCTGAGGTTGTTGATTATTATCTATTTTTTCTTTAATACTTTTAAAAAATTCTTCTGACTCACTTCTCTTCATTGCACTTGATGAAAGACCTACAGATAAACCTTGAGTACTCATGGCCCTCTTACCCCAGCTATGAGCAACTTTATCGGCCATATAACTTTCTATACCAGGAATACCTGATAATTCATTTAAGTTTTTGATTCCTGGAATTTTAGTCGGCTTATTATCAATAACATTATCAATGAGGTCTTTGTAATACTCAAAGGCTTTTTTCTGTTCAGACTTATCTTTAGAGTTTAGGCTATATTCAGGTTTAGCACTTTTATCAAAGAACGCTAGACGATTAAACTGGCTTGTTACTGAAGCATGTCCCCAACAAAACCCTTGAGTAGATTCTATTTCTCCTCCCCCTCCTCCATTACTAAAGGAAAGTGAGTTTTCTAATGTTGTAAATTCTGACATTGTCTTTTGTCCAGGGCGCTTGAAGATATCAAAACCGTCTGGGCACATTCTAGAACACGGACACTCGTCCACGGTACAACTTCCCCAAGGGACGCAAGAGCAGACATTCTCTCTAATTACATCCGTTATATTTTGAATCCCTTCCATACCTGGAAGAACTGATTTTCTTTTTACCCAGCACTCTGTTGGGATAGAATTTTTACTTGTAGATTTTTGTTCTATATCTTCATATGCATTGTCAGTAAAGTAACTACCAATAGCTTGAAAGGGCTTAGCAACTACATTCTTAATAGCATAACCAGCTCCAAGCATATTTTGATCACAACCACTCATAAATAAAAGCAGAGCTAGAAATAAAACATTTACTATACTTGCTTTTCTCACTTTAGATCTCCAAACTTTTTTATTAAATATAAACTTGAACTCTCTTGCTCTTTAGCTGATTTTTCGACATTTTGAATATCTTTCCTCGTTAACTTCTCTCCACTTTGATATTTAACAAGAGCTTTACAAGCTTCAATACTCCAAGCAATTGAGTGAGGATAAGCATCGACCTTTTCTTTACATGTGAGCTCTAACTTTTTACTTCCAAGTACAGCTGACCTTAAGAAGTCATAGCGAAGCTTAGTTGCAAGATCTCTATCCTTAACACTTTGTGGATTCATCAGAGAGAGGGCCTCTTTATATTTTTCATGTTGGATAAGGTTTTTTATAGAAGATTGTTTCGTAAATTCTCCGTAGAATCCTTTATAATTTTTAACTCCACTCTTTTTAAAGAAACTCATATTAATGAAACTTAAATACTCTTTAATACCCTCATCATTAATCTTCTTAGATTTAGTGAAGTACTCCACAGCTCTATCATATGATTTTTTAGAGACTGTTTTCGATCTGGCATAGTCAATAGCAATTAAGTTTATATGCGCTTCAGTTTTATCTGAGGGAACATCAAGCTCTATTGCTTTTTCAAAATATTCTTTAGATTTTTCGTAGAATTTATAATTGTAAAGCTCTCTACCGGCAAGGTTATAAAGAAGAAATTTATCTTTATCACTAGAGTTTTGCTTCTTAATCTCTTCAATAAATATTTTTTCGACTTCAGCTAATTTCTTAGTGTCTTCATTTGCGAATGTATTTTGAAATACTAAAAGTATTAATAATAAAAAGAATTTCATAGCTACCTTTCTCTCATAGACTACAGTAAAGCAGTTATACATATTGTATATAAAATCTGAGTTCTATGATAGGACTCTAACTTTTTACCTATTAAGTACTTGTATTAATGGTGAGAGAAGACAGAATTTAGGGTACTTAGGTACCACTAAATTCTGTCATATGGGTAAACTACTCTTCGATTGCTTTAGAGATCATTTTAGTCAACTTCTCAAGATCTTCGAATTTAACATTATGAAATAGAGAAATTCTAAATTGATTACGCCCTAATTTTCTATAGGCATCGATTCCATTTACAGAACCTTCTGCTGCAAATACTTTAATAAGTGCTGCAGCATCATACTTATCATCTAAGTCAATTGTTGCTACGGCCCTAGATCTAAACTGATCTTCAGCAACATAGCAGCTTAAATAGTCTTTTTCTTCGGCCCAACCATAGAGTAATTTTGCTTTCTTTTCAGCATACTCAATAGCTTTTTCATAACCACCAAATTCATTCATAAGCTTAACTTGCTCATTTAAAAAGAAGATAGTTGAAATAGATGGAGTATTATATGTTTGATTTTTCTGACCATTACTAATCGCTGCGTCCCAGCTCATAATACCAGGAATATATCTTTCTTTATTTGCTTCAATTTCTTTTGATCTCGCAATTGCTTTTGGTGACATTATAGCAACCCAAAGTCCACCTTCAGAAGCAAATACTTTTTGAGGTGAAAAGAAAAATACGTCAGTCTTAGATACATCACATGCGACTTGTCCTGCTCCACTTGTTGCATCAACACATAGTAAAGTGTCTTCCCCTACTTCTGGTAAACCATCAATTTGTACACCTGTAGAAGTCTCATTTAAAGTTGTCGCAATTAAATCCGAACCTTCTACATCTGTTGTAGTCATTCCCTTACCATACTCTGAAGCAACCTCGCTGGCTTCTATCCAAGGCACTGACTTACTAGACTTAAACCATTTCTGAGAAAACTCACCACAAGTAAAGTGTGTTGCTTTCTTCTTAACAAGTCCTAAGGCAATCATATCAAAAAGAAAAGTTGCTCCACCATTTCCCATAACTACTTCATAGTCAGATGGGATATTGAAAAATTTTGCAAGACCTTCCTGTGCTTCTTTTACAAGATTTTTTACTGCCGGTTTTCTATGTGAAGTACCTACAAGAGTATTGCCTGTAGCGGCTAGTTTCTCTAAAAACTCAACAGGAACAAGTGATGGACCACAACCAAAACGTGGGTCACTTGGTAATAATTCAGCTGGTGTTTTATAATTTTCAAACATATATCTTCCTTAGTAAATATTTACCCTAATAATATGCCTTAATCATACTTTGAACAATGATTTTATTTTTGTTCAACTCTTTATTTAGTTGTCATTCTGTCGACTATCCCTAAGTATATTCCTATGAAAAAAATATCTTTAGTTACACTTTTTACACTCAGCACCATGAGCTTTGGTCAATCAAATAACTCAGATTTATTCAGCGTTAATGATGTATTCATTGGTGGTGGCTCCCTTACTCAGTTCGTAGGAAAAGTTCAAACAGATGAAGCAGGCTCGACCAATAGCTTTGACTTTCTTCCCTACATTGCGGGAGGGATAGAATTTCAACTCTATGACTCTTTTTCTTTTCTACCTCAACTTGCGATTTCATTTCCAAGATCAGGAAGAGATGAAAATATTAGTAAGCTAACCTATTGGTTCCAATTTCCTGTGGCCTATAGATATGAAACTCTACAATTGAGCTTTGGTCCAGGGCTACTCTACAATCGAATCTCGGCCAGTGGTGGATCAGAAAGTCTAAGTAACGGAGTAGGAACAACAGACTTCCCTCTTCCTAATGGGAATTCGATTTCAAGTAATCTCACAATGAATGTAGGTTTAGATTGGGAGTTCTACCCAGATATTTCCGCGAAGGTTGAAGGCTGGGTAGTTAACTTAACTGATAGTGAGTCTAGATCTTTTAACTATGCTTTGAGTGGTTACTATCACTTTGGAGAAATAAAATGGTAAGAGTATTAATAATTTTTAGCTTCCTACTAGTAGGCCTTAATTCTATGGCCTTCACATTAAATACTAATTTTGCAGCAGCATTTCCAGGAGAAGAAGTTAAAGTAAATTTAGCAACTCATGATTGTACTAATCTTCCATACACAAATGATGAAATACTCTCGATGGCATCAGAAGGTGTTAATAAGTTCTGGAATAAGGTTCCAACGAGTAAGCTGAAGATTAGAAGAGGCGAACACGTAAGTGTTGCTGGAGATTTTGAGTCAGGTGCCCTTTGTACTTCAAATACGAATGGATGTGTAGCAAATCCAGCACTTTCAGGTCAGTCACAAATTCTAATAAGCTGTAATTCAAACACAACAAACTTTTCTTCAAATGGCGTTTTAGCAGTTACTGCCAATGTTAATACAAGTGGATCCGACATTGTTGGCTCTGTAATTCTTTTAAATAACCGGTCAGGTTCGGGGCTTGCAACTTTATCGAGAGAATCATTTATCTCAGTTCTTGCTCATGAGATTGGACATGCAGTAGGTCTAGGTCACTCACCTGTTACAGACTCATTAATGTATTATGCAAATATCGCAAATAGAGTGTCACTAGGTGAAGACGATATGGATGGTATTACCTACCTTTACCCTAGGGAACAACCTACGTCTTGTGGAAGCGTTGCTTACATCCAAGATGATTATAAAGGTGGGAAACCAATTGCCAGTCTAATTCTATTAATTGGTCTCATCACATTTACTTTAAAATCTAGAAAGAAAGCACTCCTCTCTTAAGAGAAGAGTGTTCCTCTTTTTTCACACTCAGCTTCGTATTCATTTAACCACTGAATCTCTTCTTTGTTCATTAAGTTTTCGTCAATAAGAGCATGATCAAACCCAATCCATACAACTGGTTCAAAAGTAAGCATTCCCTCAAGTGTTGGGTGCTTAACCACTGTTGCAATATTTTCAAGTCTAACGCCACCAAATCCTGGAAGGTATATTCCAGGTTCAATTGAACCAAGGTTCCCTTCTTTTAGAGGGATTGAACTTGTTGGAGAGAACCTAAGTCCGCCTTCATGAACATTTACACCTACACCGTGGCCTGTTCCGTGAGCATAGTTAAAGCCACCTCTAAGAATTGGAGTTCTTGCAAGAGCGTCTATGTGAGAGCCCCATGTTCCTTCAGGAAAAACTGCGTTTTGTGCATTTAAAAGCCCTTTTAGAACAAGAGTGTAGATTAACTTTTGTTTTTCTGATGCTTCGCCCTTTCCAAGAAATATAGTTCGAGTCGTATCTGTAGCGAAGCCACCTTCAAAGTAAGCACCAGAGTCCATCAGTACAATTTCTCCATCTGTTGCAAACTTCTTAGCTGATGGGCTTGAGTAGTGAATGATTGAAGAGTTAGCTCCAAAACCTGCAATAGTTCCAAAACTATGACCTTTTGCTCCTTCTAAGGAGTAAAACTCAGACGCTTTATGGTAAAAATCTAGTTCTGAAACTTGCTCTCCAGCGTGAAAGCTATTCTTTAGCCAGTTTAGAGAGTTTAAAATTGCTTTATCACCAGATAAGAATGCAGCATCTATATACTCCATTTCTTTTTTAGTTTTAATTGCATGAACTGGGATTATGCCTCCCTTAAGTTCAACTAGATTACGGTTTCCAAACCTCTCACCTAAACAGTTATAGTCAGTAAGGTTGATAAGAGCAGGATCATAATAAATTTTTTCAACACTTGGGTTAGTTGGCATATCTTTTGAGAATTCATCAATACTACATCTATGCACTTTAATAAAGTCATCTTCAAAGTCAATTAAGTAGTTATTAGGAATGGCGAGCTCTATCCCATCTCTAGTTGCAAAACATCTCGCCATAAAACTACTTTGGAAAGGAAGTCCATACCCTCTAAGATTTGTTAGCCAAGAAATAGAGTCTAGAGAGTTTAGCCACATCCCTTCGCCCTCTTTTAGAATCTTTCTAATTTTTTCATTTGCAGAAGTAAGCTTCTTAACTTTTGAAAGTGTTGCATCTTTAGTGAAGGCCTGGAAAGAAATAAAGTTCTGAATAACTTTTGTATTTCCAACTTCAATATTTTCTACAATTTTAGAAAACTTTGAGAAGTGACCAAGAGGAGTTCTATCCCCATCAACCCAAAGACTATTTAATCCAAGGGAAGAAATCTTATCGACAGTAGCTTCAATGAGAGATTGTCCAAATGGACACTTCTCAACAATGACTCCTTCTGCCTCTACTTCAATATCTGCTTGTTCATGATAACGTCCATCTACGAAGAGATGACATGTACCATTTGAAAGAAGTAAGACCTCAGCAACAGAGCCTGAAAATCCTGAGAAATAGTACCTTAAACTCTCCTGCATAGGGACATATTCATTCATAAAGATATCAAAGCTTGAAATATAGGCAGCATCTATTGAGTTCTTCTGTAAATAGCTCGCCATTTCTTTTAAATGTTGCTCTATGACTTCTTTTTCTAAAAAAAACGTATTTCTCAAGGTATTCCTCACTTTTTTCTTTAATTTTTTTTTCTTTAGCCGAAAAGTATAAAAAAATGGATTTATTAATAATTTAGCCGGCTTATATCATGCGTTTAAACTTAAATAAAATTGTCTTTCTTATATTAAGTGTATTTTTTCTAAAGATCGCTGTCGCTGACACATTCAGGACTAATGACTCTAGAAAGCCTGCTAATTCTTCGGTAACAATTACTGTAAAAGATATTCGTTAACAAGCTCATCAAAATGCTCACCTCTTTTAATATAATTCTTATAAAGATCAAAAGAAGGAAAAGCAGGAGAGAATAAAACCACTTCTGCCTCACTAATATTAGCAATTGATCCTATCACTTCATTCATATTCTTAAAATATTCACTGTTAAACTTTGTTGCTGATTCGTTAAACAGTAACTCACCAGACTCTCCATAAAAGTATATTTTAGAAATATTTTCTTTATATCGATCTAGTTTTGAGCCTAACTCATCCCCATGCCCTCGAAGCTGTCCTCCAAGGATAAGATTGATCTTAAGATTTGGATAAGAAAAGACACTCGCCTTTAGGGCCGTCAGTGTTGCTTCCCAGTTAGTACTCTTAGCATCATTAAATACTTTGAGGTTTATCTTGGCCGGACGTTTTTGTAGTCTAAACTTTACTCCGTGAAAATCACTAAGAGCACCTACTCCCAACTTCCAATCGACGCCAACACTCTCAAGTAGCAATGTAGCAAAAGAGAGATTACTCAAATTATGTTCACCAATAAGGTGAAACTTTGATTCAAATATAGGGTCTAGAGACAGAGGAGTTTCAACCTTTATGACTTCACAATTTGGGTTAAAGTCCTTAGCAAACTCACCAAGCTCCCCAATATAGACTTTCTTTTTCTCACTCATTCTATCAGTTATATGAAACTTTGCTAAAGCGTAGTCTAGGACTTTATCGTATCTTTCTCCATGATTTTCAGAAATATTTAGTATCGCTGCAACATCAGACTTAAAACTCACCATACTTTCTAACTGAAAACTTGAAAGCTCTAGAATGATAATATCTGCAATACTTCTTCTTTTTTCTAAGACCTCTAAAGCGTATGTGGCCAAGGGAGTACCAATATTTCCACCAAGGAAAACTTCTTTCCCTGCTCCACGGGAGAGAATATCTAATATAGTCACCGTTGTTGTTTTACCATTAGTTCCAGTAACAGAAATTATCTTAGTGGAGTCGAGATTTATTGCTCTATACGCCAGTTCAATCTCTGAAATTACAGGAATATTCTTAATAAGAGATTTTTCAAGAAATTTACTCTCTCGAGCTATTCCTGGAGAAAGAACAATGAGATCAGACTTGGCCAGTGAATCACTCAGCTTAGGGTCGGATTGCTCAATAACACCACATTCACCTAATTCAATAAGTTTTGGTGCCCATTCCTCGGTATTTCCACTATTTACTGCTGTAATTGTCGCCCCTAGCGCCTTTGCCAGCTTCAAACTAGCCAGGCCAGATACACCTACACCAATAACTGCGATATTCTTCCCCTGTAAAGACAAGCTTACTCCCTTTTTTGGACTTCAAATTTGAGTCTAAAGGCATTATAACAAGGAAAAAAATACTTTTGGAACTACTTTGAACTATAAAGATCACTTTAATAGATTAACCGAATTTCTAACTCCCCATGAACCTCTGTGGAATAGAGAAATCCTAGAAAACTATCCACAAACTATGGATGCCTATAACAGTTCATGGCTTGAAGATTTGGCCCAGCTTTCTAAAGAAGACTTGTGGAAGTTCGATTGTTTTGCAAGTACAGAGAAATTACAAAGTGACTCCTTAGCTCAAATGATGAGTTCTTTATCAGAGCTTACTAAGCTTGATTTCTTCACTTATAGTTCAGAAAGGCAATTCCCAGACTGGGCCTTTAGAAAAGTTAAAGAAAAAAAGAGGCATGAGATTACGCGTATAACGGCGCTGATCAATGATATTCAAGATTCATCCCATCATGGACACACAACAGATATCGGAGGAGGTGTTGGACATCTTGCTCGAGTGCTGGCCCATTATTATGGAATAAAGACCAAGACAATTGATATTAATAAAGATTTTCAAGTCACTGGAGAGAAGAGAGCGAAATCATTCCCTCTTCCTGAAGGTGCAAATGAGCTAGAATTTATTAATATGAACTTTCTTGGAGAGAGTAATGCAAAGAAAATGAAGAGTGTTTTTACAGAAGACTCTTTGACTCTAGGCCTACATACATGTGGAAGACTTTCAAATGCGGTTATTGAAACACATATAAAAATGAAAACAAAATCACTTTTAAACTTTGGGTGTTGTTATTTAAAAATGGATCCTGAAAGTGATACCAACCTATCGAATTATTCTAAAGAAAATAAAAACCTTTACCTTTCAAACTGGGCATTAACTCTAGCGTCTAGAGGTTATGCAAGTATGGACTTCAAACAGTACCTACTAAAAGAAAGAGTGAAGTCTTACCGCTTCACATTGCAGCTGATTCTGGATGATATTTTCGGAGGCCCAAACTTTATCTCTGTTGGAGACTCTCATGCCAGAGAGTACTGGGGAGAATTCTCAGAGTATGCCTTTAGAAAGCTATCATCTTTAAAACTTGAGCATGACTACGACATAAAAAAACTACAAGATTTCTATGAGAGTCCTGAAACTCAAAAAAAAGTGAAGTACATGTATCTTGGAAATATATTGCGCTGGCAATTTGGAAGAGCTCTTGAACACTACATTTTAACTGATCGGTGCTTAGTTCTAGAAGAAGCGGGCTTAAAAGTCCAGATGAAGGAACTCTTTGACGAGTCCCTTTCACCTAGAAATATTGGAATTTTTTCTACATTATCTTAAAAATAACATTTCGTAATAAGTAGGAAGTGGCCAAAGCTCATTTGGAATAAGGTCCTCTACTGTATTACAAGACTCTCCTAACTTTTCAGAGAGAGGAAATACATTATTTGCTATCTCTAAAGAATTCTTTGCTGGATCACCATTTAAGCTCTCACAAGCATTTGTAAGATTTAAAAGATTTGCATAAAGACTTTCAACAGTGAAGTTAAGTTTCTTATAAAGTTCAACCTCAACAGAAGATTCTAATCCAATTTCTTTTTGTATTTTAATAACTTTACCTAAACGTTTCTTATACTCAAGGGTTGCAGGAAGGACACTCTTTTTTACAAGATCCATTTGAGTTTGAAACTCTATCTCACGAAGAGTGTTGTAATTTTCAACAAGAACATTGTATCTCATCTCTAATTCATTTCTTCTAAAGATCCCTTTTTCAACCATATACTTTGTTTGTTCTTCATCAAGAATTGAAGGAAGAGCGTCAGCAGTAGTTTTAAGGTTAGGTAATCCTCTTTTCTTAGCCTCTTCTACCCATTCGTCAGAGTACCCATCGCCATTGAAAATAACATTCCAAGAACTTTGTAACCATTTCTGAGTGAGCTTAACTAGAGCAGTATCAACAGAAGTCGCCCTTATTTCATTCTCTAAAAAAGTAATAGACTCTTCAAACACTTCGGTCACAGCTGCATTTAGAATACTCAATGGGAAACTAATCGACTGGGCAGAACCAACAGCTCTGAACTCAAACTTATTACCAGTAAATGCAAATGGAGACGTTCTATTTCTATCAGTATTATCCATCATCAAATTAGCAAGCTGAGTTGCACCAAGATCAAGAACAACTTCCCCTTCTTCTGATACAGATTCACCATTTTTAATAGCTTCAAATATTTTTTCCAGATTTGACCCAGTAAAAACTGAGATGATCGAAGGAGGAGCTTCATTAGCACCAAGACGGTGATCATTTCCTTGTGACGCTATCGCCATACGAAGAAGCTTCGCTCTTCTATGAACAGCTTCAATAACAATTGAAGTCACAGCTAGGAACTTTAAATTCTTTTCAGGATTTACACCTGGCTCTAATAAATTAATTCCATCATCAGTCGCCATAGACCAATTGATATGCTTTCCTGAACCATTAATTCCTGCAAATGGCTTTTCATGAAGAAGAGCAATAAAGTTATGGTTCTCAGCAACTTCTTTAATTACCGCCATAACTAATTGGTTATTATCTGCAGAAACGTTTGCTTCTCTAAAGATTTGAGCAATTTCAAACTGTCCCGGAGCAACTTCGTTATGTCTTGTCTTAGCAGGTATTCCAAGCTTATGAAGCTTGTAATCTATTTCTTCCATACATGATAAAACTCTCTCAGGAATTCTACCAAAATAGTGATCATCTAATTGTTGATTCTTATGAGATAGAGAACCCATTAAAGTTCTTCCAGTCATAACGAGGTCTGGTCTAGCAAAGTAAAAGGCCTTATCAATTAAGAAGTACTCTTGCTCTGCCCCACATGTGACAGTTACTTTTTTAGTATCATTGTAACCAATCATATTCATGAATTTAGTTGCAACTTCATTCAGCTTTGTCACAGACCTTAGAAGTGGCGTTTTCATATCTAGAGCATCACCATGGTATGAAACAAATGCAGTAGGAATACAAAGAGTCTTACCGTTTACAGAGTCCATTAAAAACATTGGTGATGATAAATCCCAAGAAGTGTAACCTCTCGCCTCGAAAGTCGTTCTAGAGCCCCCATTAGGAAATGAAGAAGCATCTGGCTCACCTTGCATTAATTGGCCAGCAGATAGTTTTTCAATTGGTAATTCACCATCTAGGTCTAAAAATGCATCGTGCTTTTCAGCTGTTGAACCAGTTAGCGGTTGAAACCAGTGACAAAAATGTGTTGCCCCTTTAGATGTTGCCCATTCAGTAACTGCTTTAGCTACAATATCAGCATGTTCTTTTTTTAATTTAATTCCAGATGTAGAAACGGAGAGAAGTTCGTCTTTAATTGTTTCAGGTATTCCAGGTGCTGTTAAATAGTGAAATACATTTTCTCCATAGTATTCACTGGCCCTTTGTAAATTTCCATTGATATCTAATGGTCTCTCGAATTTGCGTTCACTTCGGTTTACTGCAAGCTTTTTTGCCTCAATTCTTGAATGCTTAGATGGCATTTAAATCTCCCTGTCGTCCCGCTAAGGATCGAAAATTAAAAGTACATCTAAATTTTCATACGATATAGAGAATTTGTCTAGGGTGAGGAAAATGTTAATTGAAGTATTCGTATTTCTCTAAGCCTGCAGCAGCGCAACATAAGTCTGAGTCATACAAATTAGGATTGTTGCAAAGAGAAAGAATAGTACTTTAGCAATCACTTCCTGAATATCATCTGGCATCATAATTTCTACCCCTAATTTATTGCGAACCCTATATATGACAAATTTAGTCTCTTATCGCAACTAAAAAGTAAGGCCCAAGCACTAGGGCCTTTATGTTATAAGAGAAATTTCTTTGTGAGATTCTCATCTGTTGACTTAAGTGACTTAATTGTTCTTGGTCCATGGTCCATTAACACTTTTACATGAGTTATATAACCTAGTCTTGAAACACAGAAGTCATATGTCTTATTAACAGTTAGAAATTTATCGTATTTTTGAAAATCGCTGCTCAAGATTCTCATCCCATCGATTGCAATAATCTCATCGCCAGCATTTAGCCCATACTTATGAGCAGGACCATCTAACTCAACAGACTTAATAATAACTCTATCTCCGCTATTAGAAGTTGTTAAACCTAAAGAGCTTGCTTTAGATTCAGTGTATTCAACTTCTATAGACATCTCTTTAAGAAAAGCTTCAAAGTCAATTTCTTCAGTTGAAGTGATCATACTTGAAAATTTATCACTTACAGACTTATTCGTTAGAGATTCAATCATAGAATAGACTTCATGATCTTCCATTCCTACATCAGGGTTGGACTTATACCTCTTCCAAAGAAGATCTAGTAGATCATTAATTCCCTTTCCTTCTTTGACTAAAAGCACATTTAATACAAAGAATACTAGTCCACCTTTTAAATAGTACGAAATGGAAGAGTTGTTAGAGTTTTCATCAGGTCTATATAATTTAATCCACGAATTAAATGAACTATCTTCAAGAGAATGAAACTTTCTTCCAGGAATTGAAAAGTATCTATTCAGATTAGTCGTCATTTTTTCTAGGTATTCCTCTAGACTTGTAAGACCACATCTATAAACAAAGAGTTGATCCATAAAGCTTGTAAGTCCTTCTGTTAACCAATGCATTCTTGTTTTTGCTTCAGTTAAATAGTCAAAAGGTCCAAGCTCTTTAGGTCTAATTCTTTTTACGTTCCATGTATGGAAGTACTCATGAGCAACTAGCTCTAGCCAGTCAGTGTATCCCTTTCTATCTATAATAGATCTTGAACAGTATTGGAGTGCTGTAGAGTTTTTATGTTCAAGACCTCCAAAAAGGTTTGGGGCAAAGTGAGTTATAAAAGTATATTTTTCATAAGGGATCTCCCCCATTGTTTTAGAGATATGCTCTACTATTTTTTTGATATCGGCTTTAAAGTCAAAATCATTCTTCATAGGAGAACCAAACCAGCAAAGTTCATGGTCAATGCCATCAACTCTAAATCCATCAGTATCCTGGCAACCAATTTCAATAGGTGAATCTATTAGATCATCATAGTCTTTAGCAGTGTAAAGAAAGACTTCTCTCTTATCAGAAATATCTTTAAGTCCAGTTGTTAACTTAGACCATGTTGGTGAAAATTCAATCTCAACTTCAGGGTCTAATATCTCTTTTTCTAGGACTCCCATAAATATTGTAGGTCCATGTAAGAACGCATGGCTTTCATCTATATGTGATGTTCTAACTGTAAGCTCATGGCAAAAAACATCGTAACTAATTTCGAAGCTTTCTTTATCGCCTTTAATATCACCCTTAGTGAAGTCTACTTCATAAACTCCCTTATCTATTTGTTCATAATAGAAAAACTCACCACCAGTATTAAGTGCTTTAAAGTTCTGGATATGCTTTCCATACTCGCGCATTAAATATGACCCAGGAGACCATGAAGGAATAAAGAAAGATAATTTAGAATCTGATGGATTTCTTTTGCCGTGTATAGTCACAGTTAAGTAGTGAGTTTTAGGGCTTTCTATCTTTAACTTATACTTGAGTTTCATTTATTTGATCCTTTTTTTAAAAAATTCTTGAAATTAAGGTCTTCTTTAAGCTAGAAGCATAGAAAAAATGAATTTCAATTTTGAAAACTTACATGACAAACTTATTTTATTCAAGTTTGACACAACACACACAACACACACACAAAAGAGAAATCACTATGGCCTTTAAGGAAAACAAAATTAACCCAAATCTTGTTGCCAAACCTGTGGTCTATTTTACAGAAAGAGCGTTTAATCAGCTTAATCTAATTCTGGAAAATGACTTTACACTAGCAGGTAAGTATTTTCGTATCCTCATCTCAGGAAAAGGATGTGATGGCTTTACCTACTCTGCAGGATTCACAGATATCAAAGACGAAGACTTTCAAGTAAAAATTGAAAACGTAGATAATGATGTCATCATTCTCCTTGATCCTTTTGCAGCTTTCTACCTACAAGAAAGCTCTGTAGACTTTATTCAAGACCTAGTAAATGATGTAGAAGGTTTTGTTATAACTAACCACCTACAAAAGAAATATGCTGGAAAGTTCTGGAGAAAAGCTCCAGAAAAAACACCTCCTCTAGTTCAAGAATAGTAATTATGGATTATAGATATCTTAAGGCCTTTCTTTATACTGCAGAGTATGCGAGCTTTTCAAAAGCAGCAGAACAATTAAAAATTGCTCAATCTGCAGTAAGTAGACAAATCAAGTTACTTGAAGAGTCACTTGATGAAGAGCTTATAATGAGATCTTCTAAGAAAGTCCTTTTGACTAATAAGGGTAAAGAGCTTTTTTTAGTGGCCAAGCAATTTGATGAGATGACCTCTGATATCTTTCAAAAAGAAGATAAGAGGGCGCTAAAGATTGGTATCCTTAACGGTCTCTTAAAAAATTGGTTCACTCCATATTTAACTAAGTATTGTAAAAAATATTCAAGAGAGTTACTGATTCATATTGAGGATCAACCACAGCTTAAGGCCGGTATTGAGGATGGACGCTACGACATCACATTCTCAACGGATAACTTACAATCTGAACTTGTTTCTTCTTTAAAATTATTTCATGAAAAGTTAGTTCTTATATCTAGAGATGAGATTGATTTAGACAACTTGCATTTGTATAGATGGGTTGTATTTAGTGATGGAGACAATCTTTATAAGATTAGTAAGAAGCCTAGTGAATCAATTATTACGGTAGATTCAATAGACACGATTTTAAGCTTAGTAAAAAGTAATTTAGGAATTGCTGTTGTTCCGGATCATGTATTGAAGAAGAGTGAGAACTTAAGAACTTATAATCTGAAAACTCTTCCTAACTCAGATATCTATATGACTACGTTAAACTACAAACAAATGCCTGCTCATATAAATGAAATGACTTCCATTATAACTTCTAAGTAAAACACTACTGTTCAACAGAGAATAGGAAGTCACTTCCTTGGTAGATTTGCCATACTTTTCCATCTTCAAAATCACCAACACAGTACTCTAGATTTTTACCAGAAATGATATCTTGTAAACCATCTAAAGCATCTCTATATGGTAACTCTTCATCAGGAAAGTATCCTCTAAACCCATTTATTGCTCTTCCAAATAACTTAACAGCTTCACTATGACTTCTTGACTCACAATTTAAATCTTTATAATCAAAGAGTTCATCAAAGTGTACTGCCATAGCTTGATCATAGTCCCATCTTGCAGACTCTAGGGCCCAAGAAACTTCTTCTATGGCCCTATTAGACTTAACCGGATTAGACTTTCCAAATACTGAAGCTGATATAATTAAAAATATTATTAGTATTATATTTTTCATAATAGTTAGTCCCAGCGGTTATAGAGGACGTTTATATTTTCCATCATGTCTTTAGAGATTAGAAAATATCCGTCATCGTTCTGTAAGTAACAAACTTTAGAGTTACTTACTCCTCTTACAATTTCGCTACATTTAACAATGCTATTGTCTTTATTGCTTGATACTTCACAATCAAGATTTCCATAAAGTTTTCTCACTGCTTCTCTAGCAAAAGAAGAAGGGTTAGATTCAAAATCAGATTCAACATCAAACTCGTTTATTACAAATGACTTGCTATCGACAGAGTGATCATCCGAAAGGGCTGCACTACAGTCATAGTTCGCATTCGCAAGCTGAATTGAACTGAGAACAAGAATTAAAGATAATAAATACTTCATAGGTCACCTCACTTTAAAAATTTGTACGACCAAATTATCTATGTAAGAAATATAGGTCAGTGGATGCTCTTTTTAAATAATATTAGTCGGATACAATCTATCTAAGAATTAGATACCTAATGACGCAGAATTCAGATTATTCGATGTAAATACTTGTAAGAAGTATTAGTTAAACCATTGTTTCAGAAGAACTTGAGAGTATGAGCTCACCTTTTTCGACTTTCTTTCTTACGACCTGCATTACTTTTTCAACACTCTCTTCTACGTCTGAAACCGGGCGAAGTTTCCCATTTAAGACACTTTGTATTTCCTCTCGAATAGAAGTCGATACATTTTCAAGAATATGCGTTCTAAGCTCTGCAGAAGCAAGCCTGAGCCCTAGAGCAAGATCATTTAGGTTAATCTCTCGAAGTAGCTCTACGAGCATTTTGACTGTTATAAATCTTAGGTCTTCAAAGACGATAAGGTTTTGTTTTAGAAGTTCGGCCATTTTCGGGTCTTTCTTGGCTATATCAATAAGAATACGCTCTCTTTCAACCATAGAAAGTGCAGAGAGCATTTTTGCGGCCTCTTTTACTCCACCCTTAAATAGCATACTTTCTCCTAGTAGTGCTTATCGCCACCAATAAGGTAGTTTTTAACGTAGTCCTCAACGCCATCTTCAAGAGATGTAAATTTAAAGTGAGGTAGAAATTCTTTAAACTTCGTCATATCGGCTTGAGTGTAATACTGGTATTGATTTCTAAATCTTTCAGGCATATCGATAAACTCAATATTCTCTTCTTTTCCCATGGCCTTAAAAGTTGAAACCATTAAGTCATAGAAGCTTCTAGCACTTCCAGTTCCCAAGTTGTAAATTCCAGAAAAGTTAGCAGAGCTTGGATTCATCATTTCTATCATAGCTCTCGCAATGTCTTTAACGTAAATGAAGTCTCTAAGTTGTTTTCCATCTTCAAAGTCATCGCGGTGAGATTTAAAAAGTTTTACTTTTCCAGTTTCAAGAATTTGTCCGTACGCCTTATGAACAAGTGAGCGCATATCACCTTTATGAAATTCATTTGGTCCATAAACATTAAAAAACTTTAATCCAAACCATTGTCTAGGATGTCTATCTTGTTTTAAAACCCACTCATCAACTAGTTGTTTAGAGTATCCATATCTATTAAGTGGAGTTAAATCTTTTATCTTCGAGTGGTCATCACTATAGCCATTTTCACCATCACCATAAGTGGCAGCAGAAGAAGCATATACAATTGGAATATTTCTTTCTGTCGCGAGTTCAAAAAGAACTTTAGAATACTCAACATTATTTCTCATTAAGTAATCCATATTAAGCTCTGTCGTTGCTGAACAGGCACCGATATGGAAGATAAAGCTTACCGACTCGATAACCTCATCCACTATTCCATGAAGAAATTCATCACAGTTAAAGTAATCATGATATTTTAATCCAACTAAATTAGACCATTTTTCAGACTCAGAAAGTCGATCTACAACTATGATGTCTTCTCTTCCTAATAGGTTTAATTCTTTAATTAAAACGCTGCCGATGAAGCCTGCTCCACCTGTCACTAAAATCATGTACTCATCCTTATTCATTAAATTTATACAATATAATACACAATAATTAGCCAGTTAGCCATAAATCAACAGAATTGTTAACTCTGAAGAAAACAAGTTTAGAAAATAGCTTTAGTTTCCTTAGGATAAGTAAATGCCATATAAATGCGGCGAGGTGAATAAGGGTTAGAAACCTAAGTTACCAGAAAGTCATAAAATACGAGTATTAGAGAGAGCTCATGTAAGGTTGTATTAATATAAGTTTTTGAGGAAAATATGAAAATTATAATAAGTGTAATTTACTTGCTACTAACATTTATTCCATTGAGCGCTAATGATAACTATAGTGGCAATACCTCTATTTACTGTACTCCCGACTCATCTCCAACCTGTAGGCTAAGGCCCAAGTATACATAATAACTTTTGCCAAAAAGAATTGTTTACGACACAATAGCCGAAATAATTTTAAAGGTAAAAGTATGAAATATATAATAACGATATTACTTTCAGTTATATCCCTTAACGTCTACTCTCTCCAATATTCAAAACAAAAGATTTATATTAAGGGAGAAGTGAAAGAAGAAAAGACTTTCACAATAGAAGAAGTCTCTAAACTACCTCAGACTACCCTCGCAATACATGATCCTTATTCAAAGAATAAGAAAATATCTTTTGAAGGAATATACCTCTCAGAAATCTACAAACTTTATGCAAAGAAATCTGCGACTAAAGTTGAGGTAATAGCTATAAACGACTATAAAGTAGTGATTGATATAGAATTTGTGAAAAGTGAAAAGATGCTTTTAGCAATAAAAGGTGATGGAAAATTCTTATCTGTTAGAGAGAAAGGTCCTGCAAGAATAGTTATTCCAGGTAAAGGAAAATTTGAAAAAGGAAGCTTGGCCAAAGAAGGTGTAAACTGGGTTTGGTTTGTAAAAACAATTAATTTCTTATAATGCAATATACTAAACTTCTTAGAAACTCCATTAAGAGTTATATCATCTTGGGTATTATCTTTCTCTTTGCTGGACTATTTATAGCAATAATTGGTCACTGGACACTTTCAGTAAATAGAGATTCTCTTCAAAGAGTCTACTCCTTCCGTTTATTCTCTCGAGGAAACTTTCAGGTTATCTCTGCAAACTTGAGAGCAATGACCTCACTATCTCAGGCAATTTACGAGAAAGATAAAGAAAAGTTAGAAGAAGGTTATCTTCATCTCGAATCATCATATGGTTTTCTCATCTCACTAGACTCAGAGCTTTACCTACAGGGCTCCGAAAGCTCCCTTGACGATAAGCTTAATAGTCATGATATTCTTTTGGAAAAGTACTCTGAAATATTAGAAGATCCATTCTCTAAAGAGTCATATAAGAAGAGTCTTGACCTACAAAAGAGAATCAGCTTAATGAACCAATTTCTTGGGTATGCAGAATCTGAATTTTGGAAACAAAGAGCAGATGATTTTGAAAATATACGCCTTAGAAATCAAACTATTGAAAAGATCTACTGGACGCTTGTCTTCTCTTTTATCGTAGCTCTTTTTATACTTGTCTACTTCTTTTTAGAGCGTCTAAAACTAGAAGCTGTACTTGAAAAGCAGAGACTAGATATGGTGGCAAATTCAAGGCTGGCCGCTCTAGGTAGTTTTTCGGCGGGGATTGCACATGAAATCAATAACCCTCTAACTGTAATCCAGTGGAGATCTAAGTCATTAAAGAAAAATCTTGAAAGCTTTTATTTAGAAAACCCTAAGATTGAAAGTGACCTAGAGAGTATTGAAAAGAATACATTTAGAATAGATAAGATAATTAAGAGTATTAAAACTCTCTCTAAGAATGCTGAAAAAGATCAAAGAGAAAAAGTATTAATAAGTTCAATTAGAGATCAGCTAAATGATATTCTCTCACCTAGAATTGCAACAGATCAATTAGATTATCAATTTACATCCAACTGCTATGAACAAAGTATTTATGTTAGAGAAGTACAAATTATTCAGGTTTTAGTAAATCTTATAAACAATAGCTTAGATGCCATTGCGACTCTAGATGAAAAGTGGATTAAAGTTTGTGTAAACTTAAAAGGTAAAAACTTTGAAATCTCAGTAACTGACAGTGGCCCAGGGATTCCTAAAAAACTTCAACCTCACCTCTTCAACTTATTTTTTACAACAAAGTCTAAATCAAAGGAAAATTCAGGTATAGGTCTCTCACTGTCACATCAGATCATAAAAGATCACAATGGAGCATTAACCTACAATGCGAAGTCAGAGAATACACAATTTTTAATCACAATTCCTGCAGAAGAAAGTTAGGACGAATGATGTCTTTCTAAGTATGGATGAACGACTAAGGCCACAGCGAGAATACCAACTTCAAATAAGACTGTTAGTGGAACCCAAAGACCTAGCATTGTAATAATATCTGGTGGAGTTAATATCGCACTAAGAGCAGCAAATCCAACATAGACATAACTTCTAACAGATCGAAGGGAGTACTTAGTAACTAATCCCATAAAACCAAGAATGAGAAGAAGATTAGGCAGCTGAAATATTATTCCCAAGAAAACTAAAACTTTTGAAGCTAATACTAAATATTCTTTAAGCGATATCGTCGCCGTTACATTAGATACTCCAAACCCCATTAAAGTTTCAAATGTAAGAGGAAAAACAAGAAAGTAACCAAAGGCGATACCTAACCAAAAGAGAATAAATCCAACAAGAAAAAAAGGTTTAACTCCTTTTGCTTCATGTTCATATAAACCTGGCTTAATAAATTTCCACAGCTGCCAAAACCAAAGAGGAGATGAAACAATAACACTCGACCAAAAGGCAACTTGAAATTGACTGAGGACTTTATCTAAAAGACCTAGATAAATTATTTGACCACCTTCATTTTTAAGGGCCCCTCTCAAAGGAGACAGAAGTACTTCTGAGATAACATCTGCCTGTGCGTAACAAACAATGAAACTAATTGCTAAAATGGCGACAACTTTCACCATTGTAGATCTCAATTCTTCTAAATGTTCAACTAAGGACATTTCTTTCAATGAATTCTCCAGTACTTACGGTAGATTTCTTCGTATTATTTATGTTAAAATCTTAAGATAATTGGGCATATACCGATATATACTTATATATGAGAATCAAGTTTTTGGCAAAGTGAGTGAGCTTGAAAGTACTTTTAACATTTATTTTATTCATAGGTTCGCTAAATACTTTAGCAGAGTCAAAAAGAAATGATCTATTGTACTGCTTAGGACAGGAGGAGCTTTCTCTTCATAGTTCCAAAAAGACTGGTCCTCACTACTTCTTAAACCAACACTTTATCAATGAAGCTGCATCCTCAGGAGAATTTAGACTCAAGAGAAAATACTATCATGAGATATGTGAAATCAGAGAGTTTCCACCATCGATTGGTCTTCTAAGAAATATTCTTCTTTACGAGGAAGATATCTTTACCACACCAAAAGTAGAGGACGAAAATCTAAGAGCTCTCTATACGAGTGGATATGAGGCCTTTATTTCCGAGACCCCTCAAATATTCTTTCAATTCCTAGCACTTATTCAAACTCAGACAAAGTACCCTCACTGTCTAAAGGAAAATATTCCTAAGATTCATGAGCTCACGTATAAGTTTCAATATTTAAGAGAAGAGTTAGACCTAAAAGATTTATTAAAAGATAAGAAATCAATTGATAATATTTTTACAAAGCTTAAGTACCTCGACTCTATTTATGAAGAGTGCGACAAGAAACAAAAAGAGCTAGATAAAAAGATCAAAACGAAGAGTAATTCCTAGCTTACTCTCTGCGTATTCGTGAAATGTATCTAAAATATATCTACTATTTTCATTCGGTAAAATTTTAAAAACGACTGTGTGTCCACTAACAGACAAGATTACAATAGTGTATTTATCGAGCTCCTGCTCTTTCATCCACTTCCTCTTAAGATCATCGACCTTTATAACAAATTCACTAGGAGCTAGTCCCAGAGGACGAACTCTATTTCCATCTTTATCAAACTTTGAGTCTAAGACCTTATCCTCTTTAATCAGAATATTATTTTTAACTTTTGAAATGGCCTCAATGACATCTTCCCTACAGCTTCCACACCCAATAGATGCCTTCAATTGATCAGCGACATAGAGTAGATCTGCCTTTGGGTTAGCTTTTACGATATCACTAATTTGTAGCTCTGAAACTCCAAAGCAACGACAAATTAACTTTCCTGATAATTTAGAACTAAGGCTTTCATAATTATGATTTCGCCCTTCATAGTCACTAAGCGCCAACTCAAAAAGATACTCGGGAATGTTAATTATTTTTTTACTAAAGAAGTCCTCATGTCTTTCTTTCCATGAATCAACTAAAGACGTTATCTTTGAAAGAGGAGCCCTCTCAAGAGAAGTAGCCAACTCTTCAAATAAATTAAATAGCTCGTCTTCCTTGGGGCACTCGAAGTAGAACCCTTCAAGCCTAGACTTATTATTAATATCTAAATAGACCGAATAGCCAGTCTCACCAACATAAGTACTGGCCTTGCCTGAAATCAAAAAAGGCTTTTGATTGAACTCGCTCATTAAAGCTTGAATTCTCTCTCTTCGTCAGACCTTAAAGTTAGAATATCATGACCATCTTCAGTACAAAGAATTGTGTGCTCAAATTGAGCAGACCATTTTTTATCTTTAGTTATAACTGTCCAATTATCTTTTAAGACTTTACAGTGTCTACTTCCAAGATTGATCATTGGTTCAATAGTAAACGTCATACCTGGCTTAATTTCTGGACCAGTCCCCTTCTTACCAATATGAACAACTTGTGGCTCCTCATGAAACTCTCTTCCAATTCCGTGACCACAGTATTCCTCTACAACAGTATAACCATAACCATGAGCAATCTCTTGGATAACAGCACCGATATCACCGATGTGAGCACCAGGACGAACTTGATTAATACCTTCTCTCATACACATATAAGTTACTTCTACGAGCTTCTTAACCTCTGGAGCAACATTACCTACAAAGAAAGTCTTATTAGTATCACCATGAAATTTATTTAAGTAAGTAGTTACGTCAATATTTAAGATATCACCGTCTTTAAGAACATCTCTCTTACTTGGTATTCCATGACAAATCACTTCATTCTTAGAAGTACATACTGACTTAGGAAATCCGTGATAATTAAGAGGAGAAGGGTAAGCACCATTTTTCACAATAAAATCATGACAAAGCTTGTTAAGTTCCTCAGTAGAAACGCCAGGAACCACGTGAGGTTCAATAAATTCAAGTGTTTGAGATGCAAGCTTACTTGTAGCTCTCATTAGCTCTATCTCTCTAGAAGATTTAATTGAAATCATACCTTTACCCTTTATTTATCTTTATATAGCGTTAATGAGTATTTTTAAGTTCTAAGACTACTTAAGTCAATGGCCTTCACCTAATTTCAAGGCATTGTTAGTCTTTATTCTTTACAATGCGTTTGACGCTATGTGACGGCATATATATAAAACAGCAGAACCAACGGGGAAAAAATATGATTAAGCATGTATTTCTAAAGCTGATACTCTCAGCAACTCTAGTAGACACTGCATTCGCTCTAACACAACTTGAACAAGACATAGAAAAGCCAGACGCACTTTACAGACATAGTGCAGCTATAATTAATCAATCAGTATTACTTACAGGTGATAGTGAAGAAGTTTTTAGAAGTAATAGAGAAGCTTATAAAGATTTAGCAAATCTAATGGAAAGGGTTGATGCCTACTCCGCTTACTTAGCAAGCTCACTTAAGAATACTCTCTCTAACGGTAGAGTTATAAACGGTGAAAAAGTTTATCATATCTCCAGTCTAATAAATGTTTATCACGGCCTAAGTATTAAATTTAATGAACTTAATACCTATGCAAAGCCTACAAATATAAATAACTTTTTAACAACAGGTAATATTGTAAGGTTTGGAAAAGATCTACTATGGCTCGCTTCCTATACAAAACTGTATAAAAGTTTTTATAACAACTACCTAAACTACTACACTCATATCAATCTAAGAAAGATAGTTAAAAACCTTATTGAGACAAAGAGAGAATCAAGACAAGTAAATGTTGATGAGCTCTTTGCTATGGCAGCGCATACTTTTGAAAAAGAAAATAGAAAGAAAGTAAAAGAATTCTTCAAAGCATATATAGATTACAACGTTTCAAAAACAAGGAGACTAGACTTTCATGAGTTAGTTGAGATTATCTATTATGAAATAGATAAAGACGTCGTCCTTAATACAATATTAAGTAGCAACACTGTGAATATCTCAAATTATACATTTACAGATACTCTTATGACTTTCTTTGGAAAAGTAACAAATGCAATAAGTGGGATCTTTGGAAATCTCGTAGGTAAAGTAAGATGGCGTCATGGTTACTTCTACAAAGATACCTATGTAGAGAGTAAACTTATTAAAAACCTTAAACCACTAGATATCATTTTTGAAAAAACTCCCTTTGCTCTAACTGATGCTCTTATTCCAGGTCACTTTGGACATGCAGCGCTCTACCTTGGAACAGAAGAGCAGCTAAAAGATATTGGAATGTGGAGCACAAAGACAATTGAGCCTTTTCACAATGATATAAGATCGGGAAAAGTAATTATTGAAGCTGTTCGCCCTGGCGTTAGACTTACAACTCTGAAAAAGTTTATGGAAATTGATGAGATTGCCATTGTGAGACAACCCGAGGTCGCTGATGATTTCTTTGAAACAATGAGTATTTATAAGAGAGCAATAGATCAGCTTGGAAAAGAATATGACTTCAATTTTGATGTAGAGACTACAGATAAGATTGTATGCTCAGAGCTTCTCTTTTTTGCTTTTGGAAAAATCAACTGGCCAACAGCCTACATTCTAGGAAGACCAACAATATCTCCTGATAACTTAGCAGAGTTAACATTTTATGATCAATCCCCTATTAAGTTTGTCTTAAACTATTGGTCAAAGAAAAAAGGCGAAATTATAGAGGGTGATATAAATCAACTGGCAGAAAAT
>NZ_JBFGYP010000030.1:0-30072 GCF_041587335.1 Halobacteriovorax sp. | reverse complement strand
TCTGATGAAGAGCTAATGGATGAGAAGTGCTTAACTAAAGAAGCGATCTATCATAAATCACTTCGAATTGGTGCTCTTTTACATGACCTTGGTACTTTTGTTTTCTCACATACAACTGAGTCTGCTTATATAACTTTTGGAGAAACTACTAACTCTAAAGGTGGCAAAGGGCTAAAAGATGATCATGAAAATTTAGGTTCTTTTATAATCAAAAATACAGATTACGAAGGTGGAATCACTTATATTCTGAAAAAGTATGGACTTGATCCACAAACAATTTCAGATTTAGTAAAAGGGGTAGACCCTTCAATCCTTGCCAATCAAATACTACACTCAGAGATTGATTGCGATAGAATGGATTATTTATTAAGAGACGCTCACTATACTGGTTTAAAATACGGAGCATATGATAGAGACTACTTACTTCACCACTTTGAAGTGAAACGAGTAGAGAAGCATGATATTTTAACAATTAGACATAACGCTCTTCACTGCGCTGAAGACTTTCTAATGTCTAGATTTGCTTGGTACTCTCAAGTGATTAGATCTCCTAGAGGATCTAAGTATGATGCTATAGCTGAAAAGCTAACTTTTCACTTTTTAGAGAAAGGCTACATCTACAAGTATAGTGATCTTTTAGATATGATTGTGAATGATCCTATGAAGTTTTATGGGTTTAATGACAATTACTTTATGGCCTTAGTTCAAACTCATTTCTCTAATGGAGACTTAGATAAATCACCACATATAAAAGATATGGCACTCACTCTATTATTAGAGAGAGGAGCTAAGACAATTGAGTGTGATGAGTTTAAGCAAATACTATTTGATCAAGATAAGGTTGCTGATAACGATAAAATCGTAAAAAGAGCACAATCAAAAGTAAAAGACCTTGAAGACTTTCTTGCTAAAAATGGTAGTGCTGAAGATTGGATCCTTCCAGACCTTCCTAAGAAAGATATTATATATGTTAAATCTCCTAAGGCCATCGCAAAGAATGGACAAAAATCTAATCTTCTTCTAGAGAGAGATCCTGTGAAGATTAGTTATGAAAATGGAGATATAAAGCTTCTTGCAGATGTTGAAAATTCTGTTATTTCAAGTTTGCATAAAAAGATGAATTATACCCCAAATGTGTTTTGCTCAATGAAAACACATGAGAGGTTAGTTAAGGCAGGCTTGATTACTAATTAATTTGTGACTGAGTAGTGGTACCTTTATTTTGCCAGTTTATGATTGGCATAAATACAGTATCAATACTCTCTCCATCATATGGAATAGTTTCTAAATCACCTGTTTTAATCTTTAGGTCACTAGTTACAAATATAACATCGCTATGTTTATCCATAGTTTTGTAGTTTCTAATAAAGGCCGTTTCTTCCATAGAATTCTCTAGATTTACGATAACACATAGAATTGAGCTACTTCCTTTTCTAATAGGAACTCTTGAACTGTAGAAAGAAAGCTCTTCAATTCTTTTATTTAACGCCTTTTCTTTTTCTTCTAGATCATCTGGAAAGCTCTTTGTTGTTAAGCAATAAAAAACTAACTCCATACCCATTCTTTTTTCATCATTTGGTTTGATTGCAAGAAGGGCCATCGACTCATTTCTAGATGTTAGGATATATTTAGATGTTAGTTCATCTTTGATTGGAATTATTAAAACTTCCTCATGTAGTAAAACAGTAGAGTCTGACTCTCTGAAACAAATAGGGTTAATTTTAATAAAACGTACTTCTTTACTATCAGATAGTGAAAAAGTTAAATCACCAATCATAAATGATTTTAAATTGATTGCTTGGTGAGATATCTCCACATTGTTACTAACAATATCTTCTATTTCTAAAGGAGCTTTAGTTCTAAGAGCAAGCTCTTTAGAGGTGAATGCACTATAGGTTCTATTATCTGAGTTAATTATTGGGTTTTCATTCTCATCAACCTCTACATAAACGAGATCGTAGTAACCAAGTGATTTAAAATTATTAGAATAATTTTTAATTCTTGTAGAAAGAATTAAATCCTTTTCTATTTCCCAAGCCTGAATTCTCATAATTACTCCTTCAAAGTTATACTAATTTCTATCATGGACAATGTGAGGGCTCAACTCTTTGTCTGTTAGATATTTATTTTGACTCTTTGCGCATTGGGGCCAATATGTAACTGATTGTTTTTCTCGGTAATTAACTAGACGTAAAATAGGGGATTTAGTCTGGAAAATATTTCAATTTCTCATCAATTCTAATGGTTTTCTTTACTAAAATCCCGCAATTGGGTAGAATATAAGAGCTGTAGAAGATAATGCAGCTTCAAATTAGGATGATTTGAATATTAAAACTTTAAGGAAAGGTCAGGATGATCAACACTTCGTTTAATAGAACGCAACCCTCACAAAATCGCTCAAATTACACATCAAAAAATCTCTTTTATCTAGAAGATGTATCAGTAAAATTTGGTTCAACGACAGGATTAAGTCACGTACAATTTTCTGTAGAAAGAGGTGAGATTGTCTTTATTACAGGTGTTTCTGGTGCAGGAAAAACAACTCTTTTAAAAGTTCTTGCTGGAGATATAGAGCCTGACAGCGGAAGAGTAAAAAGACCTGATTCAACTATCTTTATCTCTCAAGTCTTTCAAGACTTAAGAGTACTAGGGAACTTAAGCTGTAGAGATAATTTAAACTTTTGTTATGATCCAAAGTTTTATAACTCACGAAAAGAATTCGATAAAGACATAATGGAGTTATCTAGAATTGTTGGAATTACAGATAGACTAGATATAAAGATGAAAAATGCTAATGGTGGTCTAAAGCAAAAAATTGCCATTATAAGAGCTCTTCTTTCTAGGCCAGATATTATTATCTGCGATGAGCCTACTAGCTCTTTAGATTCTGAAAGTGCTCGTAAAATATTCGATATTTTAAATCTATATAACATTAAAAGAAAACTTACTGTCATTTGGGCGTCCCATAATAAAGAGCTTGTTAAGCAGTTCTCTGGGAGAATCGTTCACTTAGACGGAGGTAAGTTAGTCTACTCGGGGCATGCATGTTTTATTTAAATAACTTTTTTCAAAATATTAAAAATAACCCTGTATGGGGAGGATTGTTTACATTTACATCACTTATCTTATTGATAGGTGCTTTAAATTTTACGAACCTAGAAAAAAGTGTGTTTAGCGATACGACTAATTATACGTCAGGTCCTTATTTTCATGCCCTTGTATCTGGAGCAGAAAATCATAAGAGAATTTCTAGAAAGCTTACTGAGCTACCAGGTGTAAGTAGAGTCGAGGTTCTTGGTGAAAGTGATATTCAAAGCCAGGTTACAAAGGTTCTTTCTAATCTAGACTTAGATATGAAAATTGAAAGCATGGATTTAGATTATGCTGGATTAAAAGTTATCATGGATAAAAATTTACAAGAGAGAAGTCAAAATCTTATTAGAGATTACTTAGTAAGACTTGTAGGATCTTCAAAATTAACTCTTGGTGCAGTTAAAGCAATTTCAAAAGCAGAGCAAATTAAAAATCAGTTATTCTCTCAGTTTAAAGAGTGGGGAATTACAGTTGTTAGCGTTGCTAGTTTCGTTATATGGGGACTTATTGCTGTTGTATTCTCTACGAAAGTTCAGCAAAGCTCTTACCTAATTGAAAAATTTCAAAGAAGAAAGAAAGTAGGCCTTAAAGTTATGCTGACGGGTATGATTGGATTATTTTCTTTTTGTTCAGCATTAACTTTCGCATTTGGAGACTTCAATACATATGGAGTCGCAACTGGAATTATTCTTATAACTCTTCTCTCAGCTATACAGCTAAGGAACTTACAGTGGCACGAGTAATACCGAAGCTAATATGTTTAACTATCTTACTATTTAGCTGTGCTAAAGGATTTGCTGCAAAGAAAGTCTCAGTCTCAGATTTGAGAAAGAACCTAAGATCACAAGAGAGAATTCTTAAAAAACTCAATAGTCGAATTATTTCTTTAGAGAAGAATTTAAGCTTTAAAAATAAAGACTATATTGAAGTTCTAGAGTCAAAGAGAAGAATTGAAAATCAAATATATAAGAATGCAGAAAAAATAGAGAAATATATTGAAATTGTTAGAGAAGAGAAAGCAAAGGTTAAGAACCTTTTAGGTTCTGTAGTAGCAAATTCTCTCAATGATGAAGAGACAAGTGCCGATTTATTAACAAAGAAAATGATGGCAAAGGTTCTCTCTAAGAAGATCTTAAAACTTAAATCAATTGAACAAGTTCTTGAGCTTAAGCAGATTAGATATAAAGAGATAAGAGATAACTTTAATGGACTTGAAGAGAATGAAAGAGAGTTACTCTCACTAATGTCTGATCTAGAAAATCAGAAAAAAGAGTATGCGGCTCAATATGTAAGTGTAGAGCAAAAAAAATCAAATCTAAAAGTCGAAATATCGTCGTTAAAGTCAAAGATTCAGTATCGAAAAAATAAAAAGAAAGTAAGTAAAAAGCCTCTTCTCGTAGGATACAAGTTTTCATCTCCTATTGAGTCATACGTGGGGGTAGAGTATGGGAAAAAGGGAATAAATTTTAAGTTTAGAGATAGGCAGCCAATTAAGAACACTATAAAGGGGAAAGTCTCTTTTATCGGTTCTTTATCTAATTATGGTAATGTTATAATGATTGAGCATGGTAATCAGACTCGATCAATTTATCTAGGACAACTTAAGAGTAAAGTTAAAAAAGGTCAGAGTGTTTCTGCTGGAGAAATCCTTGGTTATACTCTTGTTAATAACAAGTCTAGAGAGCTTGCTAAGCTATATTTTGAAGTACGTAAGAAGAATATTGCTCAAAACACATCATTGTTGATGGATGATAACTTCTTAGCAAAAAATAATCTAAAAAACGTAAATATATAATTTAAGGAATAGTTATGAAAATGAAGAGTTCGCGAAGCTTTAAAGCGATCGCTCTATGTATGTCTCTTTCTATCGGTGGCCTTTTAATGGGGTTTATTGGTACTGAGAAAGTTTTAGCAGTAACTAAGTCTAGGTTTGAAAAGCTCGAACTTTTCAATAAAGTCTTATTTCTTGTTGAGTCCCAGTACTATAGAAATGTCGATACAGATAAGCTTATTCAGGGAGCTATTAAGGGGATGATGAATACTCTTGATCCTCACTCTGCATTTCTAAACAAAGAAGTATTTGCAAAGATGCAAGAAGAGACTCAAGGAGAGTTTGGTGGCCTCGGATTAGAGGTTACACAAAAAAGTGGGCATCTCATTGTCGTCACACCAATTGAAGATTCTCCAGCATTTAAAGCAGGAATTCTTCCCGGAGATCGAATTGTTGAAATTAATCATGAGTCAACAATAGGAATCACTTTAGAGGAAGCCGTAGACAAAATGCGAGGAAAGAATGGTGACAAAATAACAATTGGTGTTGTTAGAGAAGATACTGAAGGAGTTAAGAATTTTGTCTTAACTAGACAGGTCATTAAAATCAAGCCGGTTAAGCATGATGTTGTAAGACAAAACTACGCATTCGTAAGATTAAAACAATTTCAAAAAAGATCTGCAGAGGGGATAATTGACGCTCTTAAAGATATAAGAAAGAAGACAAAGAAGAATGGTGGACTAAAGGGAATTATCTTAGACTTACGTTCTAACCCTGGTGGACTTTTAGATGAGGCGGTAGATGTCTCTTCGATATTTTTAAAAGATGGAATTGTTGTAAGTACTGAGGGGAGAGATCCAAAGAATAAAGAAATTCGATATGTTAAAAAATCTGGTTTTAAAGAATTAGATGTTCCTCTCGTTGTCCTTATAAACTCTTCTTCGGCCTCAGCAAGTGAAATTGTTGCGGGAGCAATTCAAGATATGAAACGAGGAATTATTATGGGCTCACAGTCTTTTGGTAAAGGCTCTGTTCAAACTGTCGCAAAAATTGATGATGAAAAAGGTGTAAAGCTCACAATTGCTCAATACATGACTCCGAAAGGGAGAAAAATACAGGCCGTCGGAATTGTACCTGATGTATTTGTTGATGAGGTTGAAGCAAATTGGGTTACTGAAAATAGAAAAGAACAAGATTATATTAGAGAATCTGATCTTAAGAATCACCTGACAGCTACAATTGAAACTAAAGAAGAAAAAAGTATCAGAATAGAAAAAGAAAAAGAAGATAGAAAAGCTAGAATGAAGAGATTAGAAAAGCTTAAAAAAGACAAGAAAGAAGGGCATAAGAACAGATGGATGATAAAATATAATCCAAATGAAGATTATCAAGTCTTACAAGCTGTAAACTATATTCGTTCATTTGATCTTTTTAAGAAAATGAATAAATAATTGAATATATCTAAGTGCCGGTTTTCAATATCGGCACTTTTAATTCCTTAAAATTTTGCATATCTAATCTAAATTGATAATATTTTTAAATGAGTAATATTCGTTATGATTCAGTTTCAACACTAGTAGGTAAGGTCAAAGGGCTTCTCGAGGGACAGTTTCGTAATGTCTCAATTGAGGGAGAAGTAACAAACCTATCCTTATCTTCTTCAGGACATTATTACCTTACGCTGTCAGATCGTAATTCTTCCTTGTCTGCTTGTTTGTTTAAGATGGATGCGATGAGAAATCCAGAAATTAAACAATTGAAGGATGGAGACAAAGTTCAGTGTATTGGGGGACTTGGAGTATATGCTAAGCGTGGATCATTTCAACTAATAATCAAAAGAATTACTAAGGCCAGTACGGGAGGGGATCTTCTCGCTGAATTTGAAAAACTAAAGAAGAAGTTAGCAGGTGAAGGTCTTTTCGATTTAGAAGCTAAATCTAAAATTCCTGCACTTCCAAAAAAGATTGCTGTTATTACAGCTCTAAGGGGAGCAGCACTTCAAGATTTCTTAAATATAATGAAAAGAAGAACTCTTTGGACAGATATTGTCGTTGTTCCAGCTTTAGTTCAAGGAAATGGAGCAGCTGCATCAATAAGAAAGTCTCTTTTTAATACTATTAAATTCTCTCTCGATAATCCTTCTAATAGTGTAGATGTAATAGTCTTAACTCGAGGAGGAGGAAGTCTTGAGGATCTATGGGCATTCAATGATGAAGCATTAGCGTGGGACATATTTAATTGTCCTATACCAATTATTTCAGCTGTAGGGCATCAGGTTGATTATTCTATCTCTGACTTTGTGAGTGATCTTAGATGTGAAACTCCATCTGCCGCTGCTCAAGTTTTAAGTGAAGGCCAAACGCAGATACTATCAAAATTAGAAAATCTCAGAAGGCACTTAAATAGCAGTGCAAAGAATATAATTTATACACGAAAAGATAGAGTCGCTTCTCTTCGTCCTGAGGCCCTTCTTGCAAGAGTGAATAAGCTCTATCAAGATTATAAATATAGATTAGAGAAGTGTTCATTGGCCAAAAGAGATGTTGAACTTATTGGGCTACATGATCACTGGTTTCGATTAGATGACAACCTAAAGCGCATGCAGATGGCCTTAGAGAAAACTCTTAGGGATAGAGAGCATAGAGTCTCTAAATCAATTGAATTATTAAATGCGCTAAATCCTAGTAACGTTCTGGAGAGAGGATATAGCTATATCACAAATGGCGATGGGAATGTGGTCGCAAGTTCTGATGACTTCGAAAAACTACCTGTTGGAACAGAGTTAAATATTCAATTTAGTGATGGTAAAAATAAAGTGAGTAAGCTTTGAGTTTGAAAGAATATTCATCAAATATTGATGATATAGGACTTGAGAATATTTTCTCTACTCTTGGATGGGAAAAGAGTGAAGCATCTGACTTATTAATCTCAATAAAAGAAGTTCCTAATTATGATGGGTGGCAGATTGTTACTAAATCCAATACATGTGGAGATAGGACAATTGTTATTCCTGAGTTTTCTGAAAAGTACTTACGTAATATTTTAAATTTAATAGAGGAATCTCTTGGACAAGAGAAGTGGCTTTTTAGGATTGAGAGTGAGAAAGAGTTATTTAATTCTTTTTTTAAAGGAAAGCTTACAAGTTATGGAGATTTTCCTTTAAATGATTTTCTCGGTTTCTTGTCTTCATGGGGAGATATCTTTGAAGTCTCTGAAAGAGAGAAGTTATGTTCATTTTTACTTGATAATTTTGACATTGATATTAAGATTGAAACAACCGAAGGTCTCCTTGTTGATCGTAATTTTTTAAATTATCAATATATATTAAGAACTCATTCAAAAGAATCTGGATTATTTTTTTGTTTCAAAAAAATAGATAAACTAGACGAGGACTTGAAGTTACTTCTTGGTTTACTCATTATTTATCAGGATCAGAAAAGAGAAAAGGATACTCTTGAAAAATATTCAAAAAGTGATTGGGAGATTATTCTCAATAGTTTAAGTTATTCATCATGCTTGATCTCTCTAAAAGGTGAGCTAGTTATTCATAATACTCTTTTTTCCTCTCTTGGGCTTTATGCTAGTGATTGTTTGAAGTTGGAAGATAATGAAACAATAGAGTGTGGGGATCGTTTTTATAAAGTGTTAAAAACTCCACTGCGAATAAAGGGGAGAGATTACTTTTCTTATACATTCCTAACAGATGAGTCGAGTTCAAGAGAAAGTGGGCTAAGTATAAGCTCTGAAGAGCTTGGAATTATTTCAGGTTCTATTGCTCATGAGCTCAATAATCCTATTGCAGGTATTTTAGCGGCTCTCACTTTATTAAAGCTTGAAGATGACATTGGTGAGGACTCCGAAAATCTCATTAACGATATGGAAAGAGGCGCTAAAAGATGTAAGAAGTTGATTGAAGTCTTTTTAGGGTTTTCTAGATTAGATCCTACCCATTCTCAATTTGATACTCTCGAAAGTTCTGTAGAGCAATCACTGCAATTATTACGTTCTAGAATGGTAGAGTCCAACTTAAAAATGGTCTTTGATTATAAGCAGAGAAATACTTTTTCAAGAAATTTAAATAACAGTATATCTTCAATGATTTTCTACCTTGTATTAAGTGAAGCATTTACGCTTGGACATCATCAGAAACTTCTGTCGAGTGACTTTGATCAAATTAAAATTGAAGTATTTGAAGAGTTGAATGAGATTAAGCTACGTTTTCATCCTTTTATGAAAATATATGATGTAATCTCAAAATCAAAATTGCTCCTCCACCTAATTAGCTTGTTAGAGCTAGATATTATAGGTGAGGAGAATGATGTCATTATTAAAAATATAAAAAATAATTAGATATAGTATTTTGGATATGAGCAAGGGTTAGGGTTTGCTTTCATAAAGCTTTCCATTTCTTTAAAGAACTTCTCTTGGTTCTTTGCTGGAAGGCTCTTTTTAAAGCAAAGCATTGTTCCTTTCTCACTTTCTTTTAGAATATATGTATCTAGAAATTGCTTAAATAATGGATTGAATAACGTTTTCTTCAATTTGTTATTACTAATCTTACTCGACTTAGAATTAATATACTGGATAAGCTTCTTTTTATGGCCTGGAAATCTAAAAACTAGTTCAGACTTTTGAGATAGAGCGTTTGTTGGGTAGATATTGTATTGCTCTGGTACTAAATTATTTATAATAATAAAGTCTCCAAAGTTATTTCCTAAGATATTATCACCACGTATATCATCTTTGAGTGGTGGCTTTTCTGTAGGTAAGTGTTCTTTCCATAGGAAGCGAGCAATTTCACCTTTATCAGAAGAGTCTACCTTATTAAATAGGCTACTATAGTTTATTAGGGCTTCTAGAAAAGGACCAACTAGTTTAATAGTTAGGTTTTTCCATTCTAAAGTTTCAAGCTTAGAATATATTAATGCTTTTTCTGCTGGAGTATTATTACATGGAAGTGCAAATAGAATGACTCCATTCTCTCCCTTTATTGTTACGATATGAGGGTTTTTAAGTGAGTCGAACTTTTCTTTAATACTTTCAAGGCTGTCTTCTTCATGCTTGAAGTTTGCTCTATCTAGTTCATACCTCCCTCTAGGGTAGTAGAGGTGATTTATTTTAGTGATACCTTTATCAATATATATTCTTAGATAAATTAATAATAACTCAGCTGTGGCCAAGGCATCATCAAGCGCCCTATGTGCTTTTTTGTGTTTTATATCAAATATTTTACTCATGTAATTCAGGTTTGAATTCATTAAGTTAGGAATTAGATATTTTGTCATTAAGTTAGTACAAAGGCTTTTATTAGTGAGAATTGGTTTCTGGAGTCTTTTTAGAACAGAGTTGAAGAATGGAACATCAAAACTTGTATTATGAGCAACAAGTATTGTATCGCCCATAAATTCTAAAACCTCATCAATAACATCTTCAATAACAGGAGAGTCTTTTACATCCTCTTCTTTGATACTTGTTAGTTTTTGAATAAATTCTGGAATTTTTATTTCAGGTTTTATTAAATAATTCTTTTCAGCAATAACTTCAAAATTTTTGATCTTTACTAGACCAATTTCAATAATTTTATCTGTTTTATGATTTCCACCTGTCGTTTCAAGGTCAAATACACAAAATTCTAAATTTTTAATAAGTTCAAATGATTCTGACATGGATGACCTTCACCGAACATTCGCTCGTGTGGATAAGGGAAGTAATAATACTATTTTAAATAAGCTTGAAGAAATTTTAAAGGGGGAATTTAGTCCCCCTTTAGCTCAATTAAGCCCCGATTCTTTTTACAGTTTCTTTTAGGATATTTGTAAATTTTTCCATAACTCTAAGAGCTTCATCTTTGATATCTTCATGCTTAAGTTCAACATTCTCAATTCCAGATGCCATATTTGTAACACAGCTGATTCCACAAACTTTCATTCCAATATGGTTTGCTGCAATACACTCTGGGACTGTACTCATTCCTACAACGTCAGCACCTAGTATTCTTAACATTTTAACTTCTGCTGGAGTTTCATATGTTGGACCAAGGACTCCTGCGTAAACACCTGTTTGCATAGAATGACCTAGTTCTTTAGCAGATGCGAGAACTAACTCTCTAAGTTCTGGATGGTAGGCCTTAGACATATCTGGAAAACGAGGACCCATTTCGTCATTATTTGGACCAAGCAGAGGGTTTTTACCTGTCATATTGATATGGTCTTCAATAACAACTAAATCACCAGCTTTGTAGTTTGTATTAATACCACCAGCTGCATTTGTAAGTATTAAAGTATCTACTCCAAGAGTTGAAAGTAGTCTTGTTGGGAATACAACATCATCCATCTGAAGACCTTCATAACTATGAAATCTTCCTTGAAGAATAACAACTTCAGTGTTTCCAACACTACCGATTATTAATTGACCTGCATGTCCCTCTACTGTTGTTTTGTGAAAGTGAGGGATATCATCGTAAGAGATTATTGTTTTATTTTCTATTTGATTAACAAAGTCACCAAGTCCAGATCCAAGTACAATTCCAACCTTAGGGTTACATGGTTTAACTTTCTTAATATAAGCTGCCGCAGTTGTTAATTTTTCATTCATAATTTATTCCAATTTTAACAAAGTGAATTTTCGTCAATATCATAGATTAGTGGCTTTAAAACTTTAGGTTTAGTTGCCTTAATCTTTATATTTTTCTTTAAGATTTCTGTTTCTATATCTTCAACGATATCTTTTTGGTTATCGTTAAAATAGATTGTTACCAGTTTTTCGCCTTTCTTTACTCTTTGTCCTACGCATTTATGAACTACAAAACCAACTCCAAAGTCTATTTTGTCTTCAGTTTTCTTACGTCCACCACCTAGAGTTACAACATGCTCTCCAAATTCTTGGCATGCAATTGATGTAACGTAACCAGCTTCTAATGCGCAAACTTCTTTTGTATTTTTAGCAAGTGGAAGTCTTGAGTAGTCGTCTACAACTTTCTCATCTCCACCCTGTAGTCTTATTAGATCTCTGAAACTCTCAAGAGCTTTTCCGTTCTTTAGAACTTCTTTAGCCTTTTTGATTCCGGCCTTATGAGTTTTCGTTATCTCTGCAAGGTAGATCATAGCTCCAGCAAGCTGGACTGATATATCTGTAATATCTTTTGGACCATTGTTTTTTAGTACTTCGATACTCTCAATTATCTCTAGACTGTTACCAACTGCTTCACCAAGTGGTTGGTTCATATCTGTGATCATTGTTAGCATTTTTTTATCAAATCTTGATGCAGTATCTCTAAGACTCTTTGCCAATGCTTTCGCATTTGTACGAGTCTTCATAAAGGCACCAGAACCAGTTTTGATATCCATGACTATACCATTAGCACCTTCGGCCAATTTCTTACTCATGATTGAAGCTGTTATTAGTGGAATGCTATCTACTGTCGCAGTAACATCTCTTAGCGCATAAATCTTTTTATCTGCTGGAGCAATCTCTCCAGTCTGTCCGATTAAGGCCATTCTGTTTTTATCTACTGCTTCTTTGAATTCTTTCAAAGTCAGAGAAGTCTTAAAGCCTTTGATTGCTTCAACTTTGTCTACTGTTCCACCTGTGTGACCAAGTCCGCGACCTGCCATCATTGGAACTTTCACACCTGCGGCGTGAGCAATAGGAGCTAGTATAAATGAAGCTTTGTCTCCAACGCCTCCGGTACTGTGCTTGTCTATTACATCTACACCTTCAAATTTAAGAGTAGATCCAGAATATAGCATTGCATCTGTTAGAGATGCAGTTTCAGCTTTATCAAATCCTCTAATGTAGATTGCCATTAATAAGGCACTCATTTGATAGTCTGGTATAGACTTGTTGGTAACCCCTGTAATAAACCATTTTATCTCAGGATCGGTAAGCTTATGGCCATCACGCTTTTTAGCGATGATTTCGTAAGCGGAAAATTTTAAATTCGTTTCTAGATTTTTCATGTACTTGACTCATTATTAAAAAAAAAGCATCGTTATAGATATACCTTTCTACAAAGAAAGGAATCAACATCATATTCTCCGGGCCTTTAACTGTAAATGCCCGTTTAAGGTGGTTTTTAATGTTCAATAAAATTTGTAAAAGATTGTTGATGCTTATGAGTGCATTCACATTAAGTTTTTCGCCGTGCGTATTTGCTCAGGAAGAAAGCGGTATTTTAAAAGAGTCTATTAGTGATTTGGCTACAGTTGCTGGTATTGGGCTTGGTGGAGCAGTGCTAGGTTTATCAACACTTTCATTCACTGAGGAGCCTAGGGATCATTTAAAAAATATCCTAGTTGGTGGAGCAATAGGAATAATTGCAGGTGTTGGAATTGTTGCGTGGCAGCAGGCAACTAAAAGTAAGAGTGTAATAGAGTCAGGTTCTATTGAATCTTCAGAGGAGTTTTCTACTTCTAGAAGAATTGCCTGGCAAAAGTCTCAAATTCAAAAGACTTTTCAATCTCAGACAAAGAGTATTCCTTCATTTAGTTACAACTTCTCGTTCTAATTAATATTTTCTTTATTGCTGCTTTGCGAAGAGTTTTCATTTGCTCTTCGCTTTGCTAATGTCTATCTAAACTATTTATGGAGTAAATTACTATGGAAAGGTTCATTTCTTTTTTTGGGCTATGTTGTATGATTCTAATGGCTTATTTAATGAGCTCAAATAAGAAGAAGGTAGCTTGGAGAACTGTAGTATCAGGAATTGGGCTGCAAATTTTCTTAGGCTTGATAATTCTAAAGACAAGTTTTGGTAAGACTTTTTTCGAGTATGCTCGTTCATTTTTCACTGGAATCTTATCCTACACAAATGAAGGTTCTAAATTCATATTTGGAAGTTTAACTGGAATTGATAAGTTTGGTTTTATCTTCTTCGTACAAGTACTTCCTACGATCCTCTTTATGAGTGCATTAATGTCAATCCTATATCACCTAGGTTTTATGCAAGTAGTGATTCGTTTCATGGCAAGAATTATGGTTAAAATTATGGGAACTTCAGGTGCAGAGTCTTTAGCTGCTGCTGCAAACGTATTTGCAGGACAGACTGAAGCGCCTTTAGTGATTAAACCTTTTATATCTAAAATGACAAAATCAGAATTAATGGCGCTAATGACTGGTGGTATGGCCACTGTTGCTGGTGGTGTTTTAGCTGCTTACGTTGGGTTTGGAATTGATGCTGCTCACTTACTTGCGGCTTCTGTAATGTCAGCACCAGCTGCTCTAGTTTGTGCAAAATTACTTGTTCCTGAAACTGAAGAGTCAAAAACACACGGTGATTTAAAGCTAGATGTTGAAAGTGAAACAGCAAATTTAGTTGACGCTGCTGCTCAGGGAGCAAGTGAAGGACTAAAGCTTGCTCTTAATGTTGGAGCGATGCTCTTAGCTTTTATTGCATTGATTGCGATGTTTAATGGGCTCTTATCTTTTGTTGGTGGGTGGTTTGATTATCCTCAACTATCTATGGAATTAATTTCAGGTTACTTATTTGCACCGGTTGCTTGGTTATTAGGTGTTCCATGGGCAGATTGTCAGATTGTGGGTAGTCTTCTTGGTAAGAAAATGATTTTAAATGAATTTGTAGCATATCTTGATTTAACTAAGGCAATTGGCGAAGGGTCGATATCTCCTAGATCAATTGCTATATCTACATATGCTCTTTGTGGGTTTGCTAACTTTAGCTCTATAGCAATTCAAGTTGGTGGAATTGGTGTTCTCGCTCCGGATAGGAGAAAAGATCTTGCCCAGCTTGGAGTTAAGTCGATGATAGGTGGTACACTAGCTTGTTTCATGACAGCAGCTGTTGCAGGAATGTTTTTATAAGAATTATGAGTAAGGAAATATATGGGTAAGCAATTAGTAATAAATCAAACCCTTAATGAGTGTCGTGCGGCACTTGTTCAAAATGGAGAAATTCTCGACTTTTTAATGGAGAGAATGCGTGAGGGTGTAGATAAAGTTCCTCATGTTGGGGATATATTTAAAGGAAGAGTTTTAAGGGTTCTTCCTGGAATGCAATCAGCTTTCGTAGATATTGGTTGGGAAAAAGCCGCCTTTCTCTATGTAGATGATGCTTATATTCCAACTCTGCAAGAGCAGAGAGAGATGGCCGAAAAAACTAGAAAAATGATTGAATCACAAGAGAGAGTAGGCGAAGTCATCCCTGATGAATTCTCAACATTGAGTGAAACAGTAAATATGCGTTTTCGTCCACAACACGTGACTATTGAAACTTTCTTAAAAGAGGGACAAGAGATACTGGTTCAGATTGCAAAAGAGCCAATCTCTACAAAGGGTCCTCGAATTACGAGACAAATTACTCTTGCTGGTAGACATGTTGTTTTCATGCCTTTTATTGAGCACACAGGTGTTTCAAGAAGAATTGAAAATGAAAAAGAAAGAGAGAGATTAAGAGAGATCTTAGATAATGTTAGGCCAGAAGGTAAGGGTGTAATCGCTAGAACTGTTGCAGAAGGGCAGACTCATAAGACATTAAAATCTGACTTCAATATGCTTGTGAAGATTTGGAAAGATGTTCAAAAGAAAGCTGAAAAAGCAAAACCATCAACTGTTTGTTATAGAGATTTAAGCTTTATTCAAAGGTTGTTGAGAGATATTACAGATGAGGATGTCTCTGAGATCATAACAGACTCTAAAGAAAATCAAAAAGAAGTAGAGAAGTTTACTTCAAAGTATCTGCCTTCTATGAAGGGAAAAACAACTCTTTACAGTGATACAACTCCAATATTTGAAAAGTTTGGTGTTGATATGGAAATTGAAAGAGGGATTAGTAATAAAGTTTTTCTACGATCTGGTGGATCTTTAAATATTGATCAAACAGAAGCTCTTGTCTCAATTGATGTGAACACAGGGAAGTTTGTAGGACGAAAAAATTTAGAAGAAACAATTCTAAGAACTAATATGGAAGCAGTTAAAGAGATTGCTTATCAGTTACGTTTAAGAAATTGTGGTGGGATCATAATAATAGATTTCATCGATATGGAAAAAGAAGAGCATAGAGAGACAGTCTATAACCTGCTTATTGAAGCTCTCAAGAAAGATAGATCAAAAACAAATGTTCTACCTATCTCTGGACTCGGTCTTGTTGAGATGACTAGAAAGAGAACTAGAGATACTTTGACACGTGTTCTATGTGAGCCTTGTCCATATTGTGAAGGTACAGGAAGAGTTAAATCAACTCTTACTGTATGCTACGAATTGATTAGAGAACTCTTAAAAGTCTTAACAAAAGCTACAGGATCAAAGGTCTATATTTATGCCCATCCTGAAGTAACAGCAAGACTGTGTGGTGATGATTTAGATTTAATTGAAAATCTAGAGGAAGGGTATGGAAAGTCTCTTCAAATTAGATCTGAAAATAATTATCACATTGAACAATATGAGATTTTTTCTCAGGAGTATTAAGCTTCACTTTTTAAATGAACTGTAATCCCTTTTCCCCTACGAGAAACAATCTCGATAGGGGTATGTTCAATCTTCTTTTTTATATTTGATATATGCTTATTTAAGTTATTTGATGATTGTTCTTTCCAAATAGTTTTTGATAATTTTTCACGAGATATCTCAATTTTAAAATTCTTAAATAGTGTGTAAAGAATTTCAAACTCAATTTTTGAAAGATTTAAATTATCATCCTTATATGTACCAATTTGAACAGTCTTATCTAAGTACACATCTGAGACTTTAATTATTTTTTGAGATGTTTGAAGATAAATTTGTATGATTTTATTTATTCGCGCTATTTGTTCTTTTGAACTCATATCTTGTAAGAGGATGTCGTCGATTCCACTCTCTAAAAGGGAGAATTTTGTGGACTCTGGCTCAACAGATGAGTCAATATAAGCAATAAGTGGAATCTTATCTTTTATGTGTTTTCTTTTTAACTTTAGAACCTTTTCATTGAGCCTATGGTCAAATAATAATAAAATAGACTCTTTTATAAAGGGCAAATCTTCTTTCAAGTCATTTAATACTTTTACATTGAAGTTTTTTTCTAGGCCCTCTATGAGTGAGGCGTTCTTCAATGGAGTTTTCCCTAAAATATATATATCAAAAGTTGTTTTCATACTAAAAATATAGTTTGCTTTTAAAATAGTGGAAACTTAAGTTCTCTTGACTATGGTTTTGTCTAAGAGGTCTCCTCTTGAGCTTGCTTACTTTAAAAGTGTCCATTATTATTCAAAAATGCTCAAACAAGTATTTATATTCCCATTACCGAAAATCTCTCTGCAGCCTGGTGCACGAAAGCCTCTTAATGTTTTTGAGCCAAGATACTTAAAGATGGTGAAAGATGCTGTGAGTAGGAAAATTCCAATTGCTCTAGCTTACGGGATACGTGACAGTGATGAGACCGTCGATGAGAATTATTTATCTATTTCTCATGAGTCTCTCCCTTCTGTTCGTAGAGTTGTATGTATGGGTGTTCCTGAGATTATTCAAGAATGTAACGATGGATCAATGATTATAATGCTGCAAGGTGAAGGTCGAGGTAGGCTTTTACAAGAAGTAGAATCAGTTGAGCCTTATATTATTTGTGAATACGAAGAATTCTGCGGTTCAAATGAGTTAAGAGATGAGAATATACTTTTACTTAGAAGGCTCAAGACTCAGCTTGAGAAATGGGTTAAGAAAAAAGTTAAGCTCGAGTGTCAAAAGAATATTTTAAACCCGTGTATAACGCAGCCTTGTAAGATAATTGGTCTGTATGCTGAGCTAATGATTGATTCACCTGAAGTTAAACAAGAAGTGTTGGAAATGTCTGATATTAATGACAAGATTCAATACATTGTTTTTAATTGTTAGAAAGAACCTAATTTCAGTGGTTTATCAGGACTAAAGAAAAGTTGCTGGCCATTTACCTTTCCCCCATTTTTTGTTATCTTTTCGAAATATTTTTTGCGTAAATCTCGCTCCATCATTGAATAGATGGGGCCATAAAGTGTCCGGGAGGTTTTTATGATTTATGAATTGGCCATAGTGGCTAAAACTGAAACTACTGAAGAGCAGAGAACTGCTATTCAAACAATGGTTGCAGAAGTTGTTGGTGCAAATGCTGGTGAAGTATTGCTAACTGATGACTGGGGTAACAAGCATTTCGCACAAGCGACATCGAAAGGTGTTAAAACAGGTCATTACCTTTACTTTATTTACTCTGGTAACGGTACAGCTAACCTTGAAATCGAAAGACGTCTTAAGATCAATGAAACTATCATTAAAACTATGATGGTTAAAATTGCTGAGACTGTTGAAGAAGGTACTGAGCTTGCTAAAAAGTTCAAGTCTCCATTTTCTAAGAAATTCAACGGAAGCATCCTTGATGAAAACGATTCTGACAGTGATTTAGAAAAAGACAAGAAGAGATTCTCTAGAAGAAAATCTTGTTGGTTCGCATCTAACAACATCACTCCAGATTGGAAAGATCCTAAAACTTACGCTTGGTTAATTAACGAATTTGGTAAGATTAATCCAGGTCGTGTTTCTGGTATTAGCCGTAAAGCTCACAGACTTGCAGACAATGCAATTAAAAGAGCGAGAAACATGGGTGTTGTAAGTCATATTACAAATACTTTAGCTGAATAATTTTAGGTATTGATTGTAAGATGAATAACCAAAACGACGATAACAATTACACAAAAACTACTAGGGGATCTGATTCAGATCTTCGTCAGAAAGTTTTTGGTCAATTGACAACTGGGAAGTTGCTATTTTTAGCTCTTATCTCGTTGCTATTGTCTGTTGCGGGACCATTGTTCGTATTTGCACCTGTTCCATTAAGTATTGCATTTTTACTTTATGGAAAAGGAAAGACTTGGAGTCTTGTCGGAGCAACAATAGTGATTATATTAGCAGGCTCTTATGCTTTTGCTGATATTGCTAGTGTTCGCATGATGAGTATTTACTTCTTAGTCGCTTCTATAGTTGCATTTTTAACGGCAAGGGTAGTTTGGAAAAAGGAAAACCCTGTTTCTGGATTACTTAAGAATGGTTTTTCTGTATTTGCAATTATGGCCTTAATTTTTGGTACATTTGTTCTTGTTTCAGGGAAGTCTACTGTAGACATTTTCACTGAATCGGTTGTTCTCGTTGGGGATAGCTTAAAGACAAGTAAAGGTTTTGATGAATTTCTAGCAGAAGGCGGAGAGCAAGCCGTTGCCATGAAATATATAATCGATAAACCAAAAGAAGTAGCGATAACAGTTTTAAAGATGACATTCGCAATTGCGTTTGTTGGAACATTTTTTATTTTTTGGATTTCGCAATTTATGCTGATGAGAAACTCTCTTATCTGGCGTCAGTTCTACGAGTATCCTTATAAGATGAAAGACCTTGTTCGCTTTAAAGTTCCTGAGCATTTTGTTTATGCTCTCATTGTGGCCATGGCGCTTATTCCTTTAGGGACTTATGTTCTTAAAAATGAGCTTGTGGAAACTATTGGTTGGAATGTTGTTTACTCTTTGGGGATCTTTTATTTCTTTCAAGGTTTTGGAATTATTTCTGACGCGCTAGATACTTACGGTATATTTGGATTTTTTAGAAGTATAATTGTTATTCTATCAATATTTATGGGTTACCAGGCGGTAACAATATTGGGGATAGCTGATATATGGATAGATTTTAGAAAATTCTTAAAAAAAAAGAATAAAATAGAGGAGATATAATATGAAGGTGATCTTAACAGAAAGAGTAAAAACTCTTGGTAATGTTGGTGAGATCGTAAATGTTTCTCAAGGGTACGGAAGAAACTATTTGTTACCAAATAGACTTGCGGTACTTGCTGATGATTCAAATACAAAGCAACTTAACCACCAACAAAAAGTTCTTGCAAAAAAGATGGAAGGACAAAAAGCAACAGCAGTAGCTGGAGCTAAAAAAGTAGAAGGAATAACTCTTGAATTCGTAAGAAGAGTTGCTGGTTCTGGTAAACTTTTTGGTACAGTTTCTAACTTAGAAATTTCAAAAGAACTTGAAGCTCAAGGAATTGAAGTTGAAAAGAGAATGATTGTTGTTCCTAACCCAATTAAAGCAATTGGAACTTTTGATGCAACTGCAAAGCTATTCGAAGGTGTTGAAGCAAACTTCAAGGTAAATGTTACTCTTGATCCTGCTCAAGCTGAAGAAATGAAGAAAAAGCAAGAAGATGCAGATAAGAAGAAAGAAGCAGCAGCAGCAGCAGCGGCTCTTGCAAAAGAAAATGGCGAAGAAGAAGTTACTGAAGAAGTTAAAGAACTTACTGAAGAAGAAAAACTTAAAGAAGAAGCCAACAGAATCTTAAGATCTTAAGATTTAGTCCAGATTTTTTGTAACGTATGTTACATCTAAGGCCCAAGGTTAACCCCTTGGGCCTATATTTATAAAAAGTAAAAAATCTAATTTCTGGAGACTCCAATGGAAAATAATATTAAACAATTACCCCATGATCTACTTGCGGAAAAATCTCTGCTTGGATGTTTAATTATTGATGGAAACTCTTTTGATGAAATGAGTGATTTAAAGCTCAAGGGTGAAGATTTCTATCATCCTCAGTATGGGGTTATTTATGAAGCAATTGCTGATCTAAATAGTGGAAACCAGCCAATTGACTTTGTAACTGTATGTTCAAAATTAACAGAATTAGGAAAGCTTGAAGCGGTTGGTGGACAATCTTCTGTGATGGAAATTGTTGAAGATCAAGCTTCCGCTGCAAATATATATCATTACGCAAAAGTTGTTAAAGATAAGTCTGGAATGAGAGAAGTGATCAGGACAGCTGAGAGAGTGGCCTCAATGGGTTATGATTTTGGTGGAAAATCTGAAGACTTTATTCAAGAAGTTGAGTCGAGTTTCTTTAAACTTACAAATGAGGCTAAGTCTGGAAAGATGCAAAAGCTAAACTCTTGTTTGAAGCTTAACTTAAAAGAGCTAGAAGATACTTCACGAGTTGCTGGAGAGATTAATGGTCTTCCTACAGGTTATCCAAAATTGGATGAGATGCTTTTAGGAATGCAGCCTGGTCAGCTTATTGTTCTTGCTGCTCGTCCGGCAATGGGAAAGACTGCCCTTGCTCTAAATATTGCTCAAAATGCTTGTGCAACTTCTGGCCTACCAGTCGCCGTTTTCTCTCTGGAGATGTTATCGAATGAACTTTCGATGAGACTACTATCTCAAAAGTCTAAAGTGGATTCTAAGAGAATTAGGCAAAAGAATTTCTTAGATACTGACCTTCGTAGTATTGGAAAAGCAGTTCAAGAGTTATCACAATATCCAATTTTTATAAACGACTCTGGTGATTCAACTATTTTAGATATTCAATCTCAGTGTCGTAAGATTAAGACTGAGCAGGGAATTGGTTTAATTATCATTGATTACCTTCAGTTAATGAATTCTCATACAAAGAACCCTTCAAGAGAGCAGCAGATCTCAGAAATGTCGAGGGGACTTAAGTCTATGGCCAAGGAACTAGGTTGTCCGGTTATAGCACTTTCTCAGCTTAACCGTGGTGTTGAGTCGAGACCAAATAAGAGACCAATGACAAGTGACCTTCGTGAGTCTGGTGCAATTGAGCAGGATGCGGATATTATCATGTTCGTTTATAGGGATGAGTACTATAACCCTGATACAAAAGAGCCTGGAATCGCTGAAATTATTGTAGGTAAGAACAGGGCCGGAGAGACGGGAACAGCAAAACTTTCATGGATAGGTCCATATACAAGTTTTGAAAACCCAGCTTTTAATATAGATAACGAAAACTAAATATGTGGTCAGTATTTTGGCTTGGTGATAAATTTGTTAAATACACCAGGCCAAGCTTTGCTCGATTATTCTTCTTAAATCATTCCATTGATCTTCTCTCAGGTGATTCCAGCGAAATTAGTATAGATGACTTCATTCGTAGAATGGAAGAGAGTAAGCCAAATCTAGACTCTATTAGATCCCAAAATAAATATGTATCCCACCTCTTCTATGAGCTTGGGGAAATCTTTAGTGATACCTCAACTCCTGACGAGGCTCTTCCACTTGCTATAGAAATTGAATATACAGAGAGTTGTGATTGGGAGCCAATTCAAGGAGTCCCTAGTCTAGATGTAATACCAGTGAGTGCCGTCTCAAAGGTTGCGTATCAAGAGTCTTTTGAGAAGGGCTTTAAGCACCTTACGCGTGGAGACTGTTATCAGTTTAACTTAACCTTTCCCTTTAGCTATAGGTGGGAGAGGTCACTTAGCGCTGAAGAGATTTGCTCTAAACTTTGGACTAAAATAGAAAGTAGATCTCCCTATGCTCATGGAACTTATATTCCAGCTATCGACAAACTTTTCCTAAGTAACTCCCCGGAGTGTCTATTTCAAGGAAGTCTAAAAAAGGGAGAGTCAAAAGTCTGGTCAATGCCCATCAAGGGAACTCTTGAGAGAGGAAAAGACTGGCGTAAGTCTTGGAAGCTCTTAAAGGCCTCTAGAAAGGATCAAGGTGAGTTAAATATGATAACGGACCTGTTGAGAAATGACCTAACTAGAATTGATCTTCAGGCCTCTAGAGTTGTTAGAAAGTGTGCTCCACTTCTTGTTCCAGGAATTATTCATCAATACTCGGTTATAGAAACAAGGCTGAGAGAGGAGACTTCTCTCCTAAGTATTTTGAGCGCCATGTTTCCAGGGGGAAGTATCACGGGAGCTCCGAAAAAAAATGTGATGAAGATCTTAAAAAAGATAGAGTCAGTACCAAGGGGCTTTTACTGTGGAAGCACTGTCCTTTTAGACAATGATATTTTTGCAGCCTCCATAAATATTCGCTCAGCTGAAATTGACCTAAAGTCCAGAATGATGCACTACCACGCAGGCGGGGGCATAACGCTACTTAGCAAAGTAGATGAAGAGTATCTGGAGATGTGTTTAAAGAAGGATAGCTTTGTAAGAAATCTCTAAATGCTGCGCTACAATTACCTGACTATTTTTCTTATTATCATGTAAAATCAACAATTTATAGTTACATTCATAATCTAATAAAGTCTTACAATTCGCTGTAAGAACACTCATTTATTTGACATGGTTAAATCAGGATAAGTATCATTTTTATGCACCATAAAAAACATGGGCCTTCGGCATGGACAGGTCTTTCTAATATTAAGAATAAGATAATCTTAAATATTAGGGGATAGCTGAAGTAGGTACAAAGGAGTGTAGAGATGACGCAACAGACTTTAGCCAGTACGGCAGAAAAGAATTTAAAATCGACCAGTACGGAAGAGATGGTTTCGTTTTCAACTCTTTCTGAAATGACAGGATTTCCAATTGATTTTATCAAGAAGGAACTTTTGTTAGATGAGGAACCTGTTTCTATGTCCAAGCTTAGAGAATCGATGGCCATTTACTTGGAATCGACAATAGAACACGTTAGAGGTTGATGACATTCTTAAGCCTTGGGCGGGGAAACATAGGAATTGTTTTCAATTTAAGAATAGACATCTAAATTAATGACCCGGCTTCGGCCGGGTTTTTTGTGACAAATTTTCCTATCAAACTTCTCTTTAAAAATTTATTTCTTTTATTAAATAGCTAAAGACTTTGTAATCATTCAGAGACTAAGAATTTAGGCCTTTCTTTACTAATATTATACTTGTAAAAAATTCAGAATAGCTATCTAATAGCTCTAATTGGTGGTTTAAACCGCCTCGGCCATATAGGTCATTTGGAGAATATATGAAAAAGTTAACTTGGGCAGCTTTCTTCTTAGTATCACTAACTTCTTTTGGGAAGACTAGTACTATCGAATGTATCAATGCTCATGCAGCTAGTAGCAAGATTAAGCTAGAGCTGTTAAGTGGAGAGGCCGCAAGAGCGACTATCCAAGATGGTAAAAAAAGTAGAAACGAGTTGTTAGAGGTTGTTTCTAAGTCTAGAGATGGAATTTTCTTTAAGACTGAGAAAGGCTCATTATTGAAGCTGGCTTCAGTAGACAATTCTATCGAGCTAAGTCAGGTTGCAAATGCTTTTGACGTAAATTACGAATCTGCAACTTGTAGAATTTAAATAGTATCTAGGTAGGTTTTATCCTACCTAGAATGAAGTTTTGAATTAGCCTATAATGAGTGAATGAAAATCTTTCTAGCACTACTCATTTTTTACACTCCTTTGTCCTTTGCTGAAAAGGCTCCTCTTTTAAAGAAATTAAAATGCTCTGATGCAGTCTTTAAGGCTATATCTTCACTTGGTGAACCTAAAGAGTGGAAAAAGAACTTAGACAGTACAGTTTCCACTGATTTTGAAAGTGGTGGAAATGTTCAAGTTGAAGTAGGGGCCAATAAGTCTATGGTCTCCTCTGCTCAAAATGGAGTGAGTTTAAAGTTAGAGTTTTCAGCACCTGACTGTAAAATGAAGGTACTAAAGATCTCCTCTTCTAATGGAGGTTTTCTTGACCGTGACCTTGATCTTTTATTAAAGAAAGAGAAGATGGGTGTCATTTACCTCTGGTCTCCGCATATGTCTCTATCTGTTTATGAGCTTGTTGAGATGAAGAAATACCTATCATCATTAAAAATTCCAGTAACTATTCTCTTAGATTTAAATGCGGATATTGATCTTGCAAATAAGTCTATTCAAAAATTTGATCTACCCTTAGATTACTTAAAAAGAATGAATTCAAGAAAGCTTGAAGCATTTGGCGCAACTATTCATTATCCAAGTACCATTTTTTATAAAGAAGGTGAGCTCATTAAGAGAGTTCCTGGCTTTAATGGTAAGAAGTCATTGCAAGATTTGATAAAGAAGTATCTTGGTGTAGCACTTTGAAATTTCCGCTCTTAATCTTTCTTGTTTCTATTTCCCTAAATGCAAAAGTAGATAAGAGTTTATGCAACTTAGATGACAATAGAGTATTGAAAAGAATTACACCAAGGTATAAACCAAATTACTTTTTTAAAACATCTCCTGATGGAAGATATATTTTCTATATTGGTAATAATCAAAATTGGAGATTAGATACTCAAACTGGCGAGGAGTTGCTAATCCCTGGTTCTGCTGATCCTGTTCCGAGTGTTGATGGGAAGGTCATGACTTCAATAAACTGGAGAGTTCCTAGGAAGCAGGATTGGAGCTTAAATCTGATTCCTATGGAGAATTGGGATATTAAAAGAGACTTCTCTGGAAACTCTGACTATAGGTCAGTAACAACTGATACGAATACAAGAAGAACATACCAAAGTGTTGGAACTCTTGGAAATGATCGCTATAGAATTTTAAGCTACGATGAAGGTATAAGTAGTGTGGTCCTAAGAGATTATTCTTTAATTGAGAATACTTTTGGAACGCACTCCGCGAGTGATAATGTACAAAATCTACCACAGCTTCGACTTCCAATGATATCTAAAGATGGTAGGGAGTTTTCTGGCCTAGATATAGAGTCAAATCAAACAGTTATTTATAAAATAGATGAGGGTGGTAGTAGCAGTAAGGAAGTTGAAAGATTAGAGTTTCCTTCTGGTAAAGCAGACTTTAGTGAAGATAATAGTAAAATCGTTTTCCATGTTACTGAAACCGTCAGCCAAAAAGATTTTAACCCAAACGCTAGAGAAGTACTTATGCCACCAACCTTTAATAATAAGGCAGAAGTAAGAAATGTATTTGTTTATGATAGAAAGACTAAGTCCGTTTCACCAGTAACTCAAAATAAAAGAGGAAACTCTTACTATCCTGTTTTCTTAGAAGATAATCGCATTGTTTACCTCGATCAAAGAGGGGACGATTTGAGCTTTGTATACAGCTCTTTTCCAAAAGTTGTTCCAAAGTCAGTCGATAAGGCCAGAGAATGTTTTGAAGGAAGTAATTTTGATGACTCCATTCGTAAACTTGCTGAAAATTGGCAAAATGTTTGTACTGACTGGGAGGGAAGTAGTGGAGCAAATAAAGTTATGGTTTTGAATATATCTGATGAGTTATGTCAGCAAATTGCAGAGCAATCAAAAGATCAAGATATTGCTCTTATGTGTGAGGCCTTAAAGAAATCTGAAATAAAGAGACCAAAAATAGCAAAGACAGAAAATAAGTTTAAAAAAATGGTAAAAGTAAAATGCATGATTTGCCATCAAGGGAATATTCCTTTCTTCGATAAAGAGAAAATTAAGACTCATAAAAGTGAAATCTTAAAAAGAATCAATTCTACAGACTCAAGTATTAGAATGCCTCTCGGGGGAGAGCTCTCTAAGAGTGAGAAGATAGAATTCGCAAACTATCTCAACTCTCTCTAGTATCCGAGACGTTTACTCAGTGATCACTAGGTAAAAGCTATCATAGCGAAAATACATGAAAACTTACCTATAATAAAAGAATAGAACTATTTGAACTTTGAGGAAGTTTATTTAATTAACCTTAAAGAGACTCGTAGAATTTCCGATAGTTAGACTATAAATACAATCACAAGGAAGTTGATTATGGATATAGCATCCATTATTGGTTTGGTTGTAGCAACCGCTGCAATCCTAGGTTCGATTCTCGTTGGTGGGGATCTTGGTATATTCATTGATATACCTTCAACACTAGTTGTTGGTCTCGGTCTAATCGGGGTTACCTTCTTTAAATGGCCAATGGAAGTTCTAAAAAATATCGTTGCCTTCGCTATGAAGGGATTCTTTTTTTCACCTAGTGATCCAAAAAGTACAATAGAAGAGATTGGAAATCTGGCAGAAACTGCAAGAAGAGAGTCGGTATTTGCTCTAGAAAAAGTTCCAATTGATGATCCATTCTTAAAAAAAGCAATGACACTTGCCGCAGATAATAGACCGCCTGAAGTAATTGCTTCAATTCTACAGTTAGAGATTGATGCAATGATTGAACGTCATAAAGTAGGTGTGGATGTATTTGGTGGGATGGCAGACGATGGTCCGGCGATGGGAATGATTGGGACCCTGATTGGTCTGGTTCAGATGCTTCAGAACCTTTCTGATCCATCAGCAATTGGTCCCGCCATGGCCGTAGCCCTTCTTACAACATTCTACGGTGCAATTATTGCAAACGTTTTATGTAACCCTTTAAAAAATAAAATTGCGTATAGATCAGGGCTTGAAACCACAAAGATGAATATTATAATTGCTGGGACTCTAGGTATTGTTGCCGGAGAGAACCCTCGTTTAATTAAAGAGAAGCTAAATGCATTCCTACCACCTGCTCAAAGAGATAGTGGTAATGAAGAGGCTGCAGCAGAATAAGATTATAATCGTTATGGAAGACGAGGTTTATTATGGCTGAAGAAGCTGAAAACAATGCTGGCGGTGGAGAAGATGCTCCACAACCAGAAGAAACTAAATGTCCTGAGTGTCCCCCTGGCCTTCCCGGCTGGATGGCCACATTCTCAGATCTTGTTACGCTCTTACTGACATTCTTTGTTCTCTTACTTTCATTTGCTAAGACTGAAACTGCTAAATATGAAGCAGCACTAGGTTCAATTCGAGATGCATTTGGTGGAAATGTACTAAAACATGGAGAAGTTATTCAAAGAGGGAAGTCTCCTGATGATTCTCCGACTATGATTGACTCACAAGATCCTGTAAGGCCTTTTCCTATTGATTTTCTAACGATGGAAGGAATCTTAGATAAACATGAAATTAATAGAGAGTCCGACGAAGAATTAAAAACAATGAAGAATGATCTCTATGAGTATAATCTGTCAGATTCTGTGGATATTTACGAAATGCCTGAAGGTATTAAAGTAAAAGTTAAAGATAAAATATATTTTAAATATGGAACTCTAGAGATTGATAACTCTCAGGTCTCTATTGATGTCTATTCGCGACTTGTTACATTACTTTCAAATAAAGATTGGTCTGTATTTGTACAGGGGTATGCTAGTCGAGGTGAAGTTTCTAAAGACAAGACTAAGGATGCCTACGAGCTCTCTGCTGCTAGGGCGAGTGCTGTAACTAGATCTCTAGTTAGAAGAGGGGTGAAACCTGACCAAATAACAACTGTCTTCTATGGAGATATTCGACCTGAGAATATACCTGGAAGAAGTCAGGCCGAAATAGAGAAAGCATCTAGACGTGTAGACTTTATTTTGAGAAAAAGAGATCTAAATACTGAAGGTCATAAGGTCAATGCTAGATAAAAACTTTTGCACATTAAAACCATATAAGTCATTAGAGGAGCTCCTAACTAAGGAGCTCTTTTTTTCTAAATCTCTTATTAAGAAGTTTCTTTCTAAGAGAAAACTTCAATATAGTCTAAAAGAAAGAGATGAAATTCTTATTCCTTATGAGATTTTAAATAGTGGATATATTAATCCAGTCTATTCAGGCGAAGAGATTCAAGTCCTCAAAGAAGATGAGAACTTCATTGCTGTTAATAAGCCTGCTGGAATTCATGGCCATGCACATAATTACAGTGAAACAAACACAGTCCTAAATTTTATTCGATCAGAAAAAAACTTTCCCGTCTTTCTCCAGAAGTCCGCAGAAGCTGAGTCGAACTTGCTTTACCGCTTAGATAGAGAAACTAGCGGGGTTTTAATATTTGCTAAAAATATGAAATCATTTAAAAGTGTACGAGGATCATTTGCAGAGAGCGCCAAAGAGAAAACATATCTGGCAGTAGTTAGTGGAAAGTTTGATCAAGAGGGTGACCATGAGCACTACCTCGAGAGTTTTGGTGAAAAAGGCTCAAAGATGAGAACATCTGAAAGTGGAAATAAAAAAGTTAGAATAGCTACCAAGCTAGTGAATTATAATAGTGAAAAAGATATATCCCTTTTAGAGGTTAGGTTAGGTCAAGGTGTTAGACACCAGATCAGGTGTCAATTGAGCGCTATTGGTTTTCCTATATTAGGCGATGACTTATACGGAGGGCAACTTAGTGAAAGGCTCTTTCTCCACGCTTATAAGTATAAAATAGAGCTTGATAGTTCTAGTTTTGAAGCAGAATCAAAAGAAGAGAAGTTATTTCTTAGTCTCTTTGACTTGAACAGTTGCCTTTAGATGCTCCTTTATTAAGTCTGTTGACTTAATTGTAGAGAGCTTTATAAGAAATCTACCTTCAGTAATAGCATTAATTTCAAATTTAGAATGATTCATTCTAACTCTCACAATATCAGTTCTTTCTAAGCTATCACTTGGTGAGTTCTTAGCGATGAGAATTAAATCATTTGCTAGGTCCCTATACATAATAGCTCTTAAATTCTCTACATCCTTATAGCTACCTTCATCAATAGCGAGGTTGATTGAAACTATGAGGTTATTCCCTTTGCAACTAGAACTCCAATTAGATGGAATTCTTTTGTTTAGCATGACTCCTACTGCCTTACAGGAGCTGGCTGTCATGCTCTCTCTACGAGACTGCAGCAGTCCTTTATCTCTAAGTTGAAAAAGGAAGAGGGCCATGAGTAGAAGGCCAACCATTAAAATAGGGTATTTTGTCAGTAATTTCGATGCCATAGACATATTATGCACTCTTTTTTAATAAAAATCACTAAAGAGCTTTGAAAGAATAGCCGACAAGATTGGTAAGTTATTTAGATAGTCTTTTATTAAGGAAATATTAATGCACAATAACTCACTGATTTTAAAGGAAGAATTCTGGACATTCCTTACTTGTCTAGAGAATCTCAACGAGCCAATGCCTTTAAAACAATTTTTAAATCTTTCAGAAATTGATGTAAATGTATTTTCTGAAGCCGTATCATTTTTAAAAAATCTTAACTACTTTGTTGATGTTTCTGAATATGAGGGAAAAAACTACATTCATCCAGTCAAAGCTGATCAGATGATATCTATGCAGTTAACCTTTAAAGAATGGTTAGCATTTCAAGCTCACTTTCCAAAAATGGAAGAGGAGAAGGGATCTGCTCACTATGAAATATTAAGTGATAAGTTGAGTGAAGTCGAAACAGAGTACTCATCGCATAATCTCTTTAATGCAATTCATGATGAAGAGACGAGATTTCAACTTCTAGAGAATCTTGACTTAAAGCATAGAAACTTTCTAAAGAAAACTGAACATGCAATGAGTGAAGATCATGCATTAAATATTCAGTTACATGATAAAAGAAATATAGACTTCTATCCAAGAAAAGCCGTCTTCCTAGAGGGAGAGCTTTGTCTTGTTGGAGAAGACTGTAATGATAGGTGTTTAATCTATTTTAATATTCTTGAAATTCATAAAATAAATACAAATTTTGAAACTAGCTATAGTCCTAATTTTAGCTCTATTGAAATTAATGATTTTGTCTCAGCTGTGCGA
>NZ_JBFGYP010000029.1:0-31570 GCF_041587335.1 Halobacteriovorax sp. | reverse complement strand
TCTAAGCTTTTTCTCAGTTAAAAAGAGTGGGATATGATTATCATAACTCTTACTCATTTTACGCCCATCAAGACCAGGTACAAGTGCTCCTTCTTGAGCTTTCCCCTCTGGTAAAGTAAATATGTCTCCGTAGACATGATTGAATGAGCTCGCTATGTCTCGAGCGATCTCAATATGCTGAAGCTGATCAGAACCAACAGGAACGATATTAGACTTCAAAAAGAGAATATCTGCAGACATAAGAATTGGGTATGTATAAACACCCATATTGATTCCGTGATCTATATCTCGGCCATCTGTTTCATTATTGTGAGTAAGAGCTTTATATACATGTGCTCTATTCATTAGACCTTTTGCAGAGAAACAAGAAAGAATCCAGTTTAATTCCATAATTTCAGGAATATGACTCTGTTGATAAAGAGTCACCTTAGCGGGATCTAGTCCAAGAGAGAGCCATGTTGCAGCAACTTCATATATATATTCTCTTAGTGTTTCAGCTTTATGAACTGTAGTTAGCGAGTGGTAGTCGGCGATGAAGTAGTACCCTTCATAATCACCAGTATTGGCCATGTCTAAAGCAGGCTTTATTGCACCTAAATAATTACCTAAATGCGGCATACCAGTAGGTTTAATTCCTGTTAAACTAATCTTCTTGCTCATAATTCACCTATTATCGGACGGTCTTTTGACTCAATAAGCTACAATAAGTGGTAAGCGAAAACAAGACTAATCTTTTAACATCTCTTCGATTTTCTTATTAGATTCTCTCAATGTCTCTAAGCTTTTTCTCATTTCTTTCAGCGCAGGGTTGGACTCGATAACTTTCTCTACCTTCTTTGAATCTTCACTTTTCACACCGGCCTGAAGGTCCTTAACACCTTGTTCTGCATCTATAGACTGTTGAGATCCCTCAAAGGAAAAAGACGATCCAGAGCCTAGAGTTGAGCACGATAAGACCTTTCCATTTTCATCAAGAGAGAAAGATAACTTTAAAATTTTTGTAAAGCTTTTGGCACCATATGACTTTCCAACTTTATCCAGCTTGAACCTTAATTGCATTAACCCTGAAGTCTCAGTGTCTTTTTCAAAGCTTTTTGTAGAAATTGACTCTAATCTAAATATTCCCGATTCATAGATCTGACCCTTTTCATAAAGGATATCCCCATTGGCCTTTAAGATATTATCCAACTCAAAAGCATCTCCCTCTTCTAGCACTATGCCCTCAAAGTTTTTTGAGCAATATCCAGGTCTACCTAGGTAGGCCTTAGCTTCAGTATAGAAGTTTACTGCTGCCGCAGAAGACTCAAGAGATTTTACAGAGAGCTTTTGGTTCTCCATCATCTTCATCATTCCAAGAGATAATATTCCCATCATTCCAGCGGCCATCATAATCTGGACCATTGAAAAACCATTATCGTTTAAATTATTCATATTTAGATTATATATTTGGAGGGAATCAAAATATATCGGAAAAGTATTCCAAGATAGTAAAAATTGATAAAAAAAAAGCTCTTCCGAAGAAGAGCTTTTTTTTATTCATACCAAAAATGGTGCCCAGGAGAGGACTTGAACCTCCACGCCAAAGGCACTAGATCCTAAGTCTAGCGTGTATACCAATTTCACCACCTGGGCATATTCGTGATATGACGTCCTGTATTTTTAATAGTTATAGAAAGAAATGACAAGTAAAAACTTAGGTTTTTATAAAAAAATACTAATTTTCTACACTGAATCGACTAGGCTACCTTTTTTTTATTTATTGCAAGCTTTCTTTCAAGTTCAGTAACTTTTGATTTTAAAAGGTTAGACTCTAACTTAGCTTTATGTACTTCTTTTTTCTTTTCAGCTAATTCAAGCTTTGCAGTCTCTGCCTCAGACTTAAAATTATTGCTCAGTTTTTCTAAATGTTTAATCTTGTGCTGAAGCTTAGCATCTCCTGGAGACTTACCTGCACCTTTGCCTTTATTCATACCTCTGGAAGCTTCATCAATTTGAGCGAGGAGAAATTTATTCTTTTGCTCAAGCTGCTTTATTTTTAAGCCAAGACCTTTTGATTGATCAGACTCTTTCTTTAATTCTAAATTAAGAGTTTCAATCTCTTTCTCTTTCTCATCAACTAAATGCGTATCAACGACAGAACTTGACTCAGTTGTTACACTCGAAAGCTCATCTTGAACTGCTTTCAATTTCTCTATCTCAAGAAGTAATTCTTTATTTTCTTTCTGGAATGTATTTATCACTTTTTGACTCTTCATCATTTTTTCTCTGAATTGAATTGTCTCATCACCAGCTCTAGAGGAGTATTCCTCTCTTTCTTTTTCAAGTTTTTCGTTTAGTAGCTCACTTCTTTGTTTAGCTTCATCCAACATTGTTTCTAATGTTCTAATTTTTGCCTCATAGCTTTTCACCTCTACATTCCCTAGAGGTGCAGCAGTAATAGGAGATTCGTTACCTTGCTTTGAATTTAAAATTTCAACATTTTTACTTAACGCCTCAATTTGTGTATTCTTATTTTCAATTTCAGTTTGCAATCTTTTAAGTTCAGCATCATTTTTTAAGTTACTAATTTCGTCTGATGTTGGAACCTTTACAAGCAACTCTTTTTTCATTGCATCTATAAGCTTCATCATTCGACTAATTTGTATATCTTTCTTGGCCATTGCATCTTTTAGTCTTACTTGATCTTCAATATTTTTTTCTTCTAGTGATGGCTCACTTTCATAAGAGTCAATAACAGACTCATTTAGAATCCCAGAACTCAGCGCCCGAGACTCTTCTTCTGACATATTAATTTGATTTTGTAACAACTGAGAAAGTTCAGACTCTAATTCACTATGATTAGTAATCTCTTTATTTTCTATTTTCTTTTTTAAATTTGAAATGAGTAGATCTTTTGCCGCTCTCCACTTAGGAAGCTCATTTGCACTGAAGGAGCCCTCTCCAGATGAATTAATATCTAACCTTTCATTATCGGTCCCAATATCTTCTCTCTCACCTTTAACAGTTACTGATCCTTCATCTAGACTTGCCTTTGATCCTTTAACAAGAATTGAATCCTCTCCAATATCTTCTTGAGTTCCTCTTACAATCTCAACAGATTCATCAATCTCGTCCATCCAACCAGATACTCTTCGAAAGGGCTCTGTGTAGTCCTCTAGGCCTAGACTAACAATTTCGCTTGCATCTTCTAAATTTAGTCCTTCAACTTTATTTATAAAGTTCTCTAATACATTCTCACTTAGGACTTTCTTTTCATTTTCGACCAAAGAAGAAACTTCATTTTGCATTTCCTGATCTTTAATCATTTTCAGTATATCTTCTTTCTCTAAAGTTCCTAAACTGGCGACGACTGATTTATTTGGATACAGACTTAAGTAATCTGTAATATTTGAAATAGTAATTTTATCAAGATCAACTTTTTGTTGCTTTAAGAAAGTTACAATTCTTGAAATAGAGCTTAAAGATAGAGGAGTCTTCTTATTTTTAGGAAGATTCAGCTCTAATTCTTTATTGTGATTTAATTTTAATGTTTTTACTTTGGATAAATTTGTTTTTCTGTTAGCAGGCCTAAATGAGTCGATACTATGAATATAGAGTGATTTATTTACTGACTCTTCTTTTGTCCAAGAAATAGTTATAGCAAGCTTTTCTGTTTTTCCTAAAGTATAGATATCTATTGTCTTAGCGCTATCTATCATTAGTGAAAAAGGTCCTTTCTCATCAGAGAGTAAGTCCCAAATTATATCTGAATAGAAGTTCTGTACTGGAAAATGAGATTGAATAAAGAAGTTTCTATCACTGACGCCGAAATCAACATCAACAGGAAACTCTCCTTTATCGTCAAAAATAAGGTCTGATATTAAACTGAATAAGTTAAAAATACCTTTTTTAATATTTAAGAACTTAAAGCCTTCTTCTGCTGCCTTAACAGCAATTGAATCACAATAGTAACCAGAATTAAGGTGATCAGTAACCTTCACATGGCCCAGCGCCTTGAGATTAGTCTGAAGAGAATCGGCTACATCAAGAGTAGAGTTTTCGCCAAGTAATCTTTTGAAATAAGTTAACTCTGTTTCAGAGTCTACTATGTCTGCACTAAGTATTGCGACTCCACCCTTTTCAAAGAATGATTTCTTATCCTTTGTTTTACCAAAGTAAATCACCTTTGATTCAGGAGGATATTCTGTACTCATATTATCAATCAAAACAAATTCGTAGCTGATCTCTTCGCTAGTAGTTGTTTCGATAGAAAATAGCATGTCCTCAATAATAGTTTGCAACTGTCTAGGAATAGCACTCTCTAATAAGTTTAGAATATATTTTGTAGAATTATCACTCACGAGGCCTTAACCTCCTTTTGTGAAAATTCTACAAATTCTTCTCTAATTTCATTTTTGAACCTTTTTAATTGAAATGAGTCTTCATCTTTTATTTCAAATAAGTCACTTATAAATTTTTTCCCATCATTACTATTAAAACCAGACTCTTCATAAGTAAGGGACTGCTCTATAAATATAGATATTCTTTCAAGCTTATTTAGTTCATCAAAGATAAGCCCAATACTCTTACCTCTTCCTCTAAAGTCTTCATGATGAAACGTAATTAGACGAGAAAGAGACTTGTGCTTTAACTTATAAAATGTTGAGTGCTCAAATTCTTCTAGAGACTTTTTAACATGAACAGAATCATCGTGTGTTGAAAGACCTCTTGCACATGAAAAATCATTGAAGAAACTAATATTATAAACATCAGTTAAGAAGTCTCCATGCGTGTAACCAGAACATAGAGCAGTAAGAGTTACAAGAGTTGAATATAAACTTGAACGCCTAAGAATAGATAGCGCTCTCTCTTCCATTTCGGATTCAAATTCAGGAGAGATTTTATAAAATACATCTTTGAAGATAGTTATTAGATTTAGAATAGAGCCATCAGAGTCTCCACGCCAATATATATCTGAAATGAAATCTAAAAACTGATGTCTAAAAAGTAGTCTCTCTCTTTCACTTGTTGCATCAACAAGTTTCTGTAGGAATCTCTTTCCGCTAGCAATAAATTCTTCATCACAGACATCTATCATATAGAGAAACTTTGTAACTTTTTGAAACTTCTCTAGCTTAGAAAAATCTAAACGATCCCCACTGTGAAGGAGTTTTACAAGCTTACCATTTCCTTTTTTCCAATATAGATCTCCAAGAGAAGTTTTCATCTTCTCAAGACTTTCAAATGAAATAGGCTTTAACTCATCGCTAACCACAGTGGGGCTTTGTGAGTTTAAATTTTGTAACATGCATTTCTCCACAAAACTTATCGGATAAATGCATAAAATTTTTAGAGTTTAGTCAAAAAAAAGCCTCCAGAAACGGAGGCTAACATACTGAAAAAAGGTTAAAGTTTACTTTATTTTACTTACCTTTCAGTTTTGGGTCTAGAGCATCTCTAAGAGCATCCCCAAGAATATTCAAAGAAAGAACAACAATCATCATAGCAAGTGTCGCGGCTCCTAGTTGCCACCAAACACCTCTGGCCAATTCTAGCTTAGCATCATCGATCATTGTTCCCCAACTAGGTCTTCCCTGAACACCTAAGCCTAAGTAAGAAAGAATCACCTCTGTCTTAATTGCAGTTTGAAACATTAGAGAGAAATTAATAATCACAAGGTGAGAAACATTTGGAAAAATGTGCTTTATAAGCTTTCTAGAATGTCCTCCACCAAGGGCCGAAGCTGCTTGAACATAGTCTCTATTCTTATGTCTCATAACCTCACCACGAATCAATCTACAAAGATTTACCCAAGACGTAAGTCCTAAGGCCACATACATTGATACGAGACCTCTTCCCAAAACAAAAGAAAGAGCTACTAGAAGCATAATTGTTGGTATTGATTGAAAACAAGTATAGAACCAAACGATTAGCTCATCAATTTTTCCACCAAAGTACCCTGCGATACTCCCAAGAACAACTCCGATACATACAGAAATTATTGCAGCAACAAGTCCAACAGACATTGCGACTTCTGTACCTTTAATCATTTTTGTAAAAACACTACGACCAAAGATATCTGTTCCAAAGAAATAGTCTGCTCCTGGAGCAGAATATGATGGTCCAACTTCTACGGCCCAATCAGCGGCTATAATACCTGTTGCTGATAAAACTGAAATTAAGGCATAGAAGCCTACGATAAATAATGACGCTACCGCCATCTTATCTCTAAATATATTTTCTAAGGCATGATCCCATAAGGATTTTGAATTCTTCAACTTAGTTTCCTCTATTTCTACACCCTCAACGGATTGAATATTTGATTGAGACACTGTCCTCTCCTACTTTAAACGAACTCTTGGATCCACAACTGTATACAGAACATCAGTAATAACACTAAAAATGATATAGGCCATTGCTGTCAAAATAGTCATTGCTTTAATCACTGGGAAGTCTGAATTGTAAACACCATTTAATGTAATCCCACCTAGACCTGGAATACTAAAGAAACTTTCTAATAGTAGAGCTCCAAGAATTAAAAAAGGAATTTGAATAACCACAAATGTAATAATAGGAATCATTGCATTTTTTAAAACATGCTTAAAAAGAATAACTCTTTCAGAAAGACCTTTTGCCTTAGCTGTTCTAACGTAGTCTTGATAAATCTCATCTAACATTACTGTTCTATAAAATCTAACGTCTGGACCAATCGAAAGTATAATCCAAATAATTACAGGAAGAACAACGTATGGAATAAAGTCAGGGAAACCAGACTCATAACCAGATATTTCAAACCAACCTAACTTATATGCAAAGAACCACTGTCCAAATAGAATGTAAGCAAGAGAAGTAACACTCATTAGTAATACACAAAAGAATACTGCACATTTATCAATCCACTTCCCTCTAAAGAAAGAAACTACTAGTGAAATAGAAATTGCAATAACTGTTGATAAAATAAACGCAGGAAGAGTCAGAGTTAAAGAAGGTATTGCTCCATTCTTAATCATCTGAATAATTTCTTGTTTTGTTGTCCAAGATCTTCCAAACTCAAAAGTAAATGCTGACTTCACGATATCTAGATACTGGGCCCACATAGGCTTATTTAAACCTAGCTCATTTCTTAGTTCAGCAATCTGTGCAACAGTTGCATGTTTACCAAGCATAATAAGTGCAGGATCCGGAGCTACAACATTAAATATAATGAATATAATTAATGCCACTCCTAGAATAGTAGGGATGATATAAAACAATCTTCTTAAGATATATTGCCACAAATTCAAAATTAACCACCTGAATAATGTAAAAAGCCCTCTACTAGAGAGGGCTAAGGTATTTTAGTAATCGTTTATAGTTTTTCAACTGCTTTAGCTTTCATTGCTGTATCAATATTTAGATACTGTGCTTGCCCAGTTTCAAAGTCTGTAGACATGTAGTTCTTTAAGAAAGAATGTCTAAGAGTAAAGTTTTGTCTGTGAACACCATAGATCCAAGGAGCTTGCTCAGCTGCAATTCTATTCATCTTCTCATATAGCGCTGTTCTCTCAGGAGAATCTTGCATTACAGAAGCAGTCTTAAATAGTTTATTAAACTCTGGATTGTTATATCCAGAACCGTTTGCACCTGGAGCCTTGTTAGGTCCATAAAGTAATTGAAGGAAGTTCTCAGCATCTGGGTAATCTGCACCCCATGCAATTCCGTAAAGCATAACTTGTCTCTTAGTGATCTTCTTTTGAAGCTCTGGCCAAGGGTTAGTTACAACTTTAATTCTTACACCAATTTGAGCCAACTGTTGCTTCATATAATCACCAATCTGACGTGAAACAGTCCCAGATGGGCAATCGTAGGTAATTTCAGGAAGACCTTTACCTTCTGGGTAACCGGCCTTAGCTAGAAGCTTCTTCGCTTCTTCAATATTTGGTCCTCTATAAGGAGAAGTATAGTTTGGAATATTTCCAGCAATTCCTGGAGGAACTACTGACTGAGCTGGTAAAGAAGTGTTGTTATAAAATAACTCGTTCGACTTCTTAACATCGTAAGCAAGAGACATTGCTCTTCTTAAGTCAGCATTTTGAAATAACTTTAAGTCATGGTTAAACGCTGTATATGTAACGTCTAATGAAGGATTAATTAAAAGACTAATCCCTTTTTCTTTATACTCTGGAGATAAGTTTCTGTCAGGAGTTACTGCAGAATCAAAGTTATCTTTTGGAATACTAATGAAATCTACTTTACCTTTTAAGAAGTTAAGCCATCTTGGTTGAGATTCAATTATTACGTTAACAACAACTCTATCAACAAGTGGTAACTCTTTACCTGCGTCGGCTAGAAAGCCTGCGGCCTTGAATTCTTCACTTGCCTCAGACGGGTAAAGCTTCTTTCTAAAGTTAGGATTTTTAGTGTAAACAACTTTTTTAGTTTGCTTAAATGTTGGAAGAATAAATGGTCCAGTTCCAACTGGGTGATTTAAAAACTCTTGTCCATATTTCTCAACAACTTCTCTAGCTGTTGCAAAAGTAAATGGCATTGCTAAAGAGTATAAGAACTGTGGGAATGGCTTTGTTAATTTAAACTCTAAAGTATATTTACCTGTAGCTTTTAAACCTTCAACAACTTCATCATAGTCAACTTTAGGAAGATCAGAATGTTTTTCTCTCCACTCGTTAAGACCTTTGATTTTTCCATCAAGTAACCACCATCCAAGACCTTGAAGTTTTGGATCTGCAAGTCTCTTTATAGAGTATACGAAATCTTCTGCTACTAGCTCTCTACCTTTTCCATTTGGAAAAGCAGCGTCATCGTGAAACAGAACACCTTGCTTAATTTTAAAAGTATAAGTTAAACCGTCTTCAGAAACAGTCGGCATAGACTCTGCTAAATTAGGAACTAAAGTATAAGGTCTTTTAAGGTAATGGTATTCTAATAAACCTTCATAAACTCTACCAACTTCGTTACTTGAATAACGATCATTAGCGTAAATAGGGTCCATACCTTTAATATCTGCAGATACTGCAATATTAATTGTTTTACCTGTTTCCTTTTCTTTCTTAGTACAACTAGCAAATCCAACAAGGATGGCAAGAGCTGCAAAAAGAGTTGTAAACTTCTTCATAGTAAACTTCCTCTGTTTAGTTTTATTCCAAAACTTCGCAATTTAACTTAAAATCTATACAAAATTATTTAGAGAATATCTAGAAATTAACGGAAAAGACTTATTAGCTTCGCGTTATTTGCAGTCATTAAAAAATAATTCTAATTTAAAATTAGCAGATTTTGACGAGTTTTCAATAGGATATATAGATAGCTTTTCCGGCCCCTTCTTTCCTAGAACAGAAAAGTCGAACCTCATGAGTTTTCCACTTCGACCTCTATAGTCAAAAAATAGATGCCCATCAGCAAAAGTCCACAACAACTCCTTATTTCCAACACTACATTTTTCAGATGTACATAGAGATTCGCTCGCTGAGTTCATCTCTTCTTTTAGATATATTAATTGTCCAAAGCCATCTGCAAAAGACTTCAAGTTATCTAGATTCTCTTTTGATTTTTCATGGTTTCTTAAAGTGACATAGATTCTACGAGAAAAATTACCTCTAAACTTTGCTCCAGATTTTTCAATCTCGCTCCAGTCTAGTGCCAATAGTTCAGAACCATGGAGAGGAATATCAACTCCCATTTTCCAAATCTTCTTTTTTGTGTCATTTATTGATTCATAAGAAAATAGTGTTGTATTTGAAAGGAGCTTCATTCTCCCTCGTCCTTCTCCAGATAAACAGATGTTGCTTAGCTGATGATTCATCTCAGCTAAACCTTCTGACTTTTTACTTAAATGGGAGCACGATAAAACGACTACTGAGAGGCAGGCAATCGAAGATTTTCTAAGCCACTCAGTTCTTTTAAAACATCTCTTCTTTCTGATTCTACTTTGCAATTCTTTAAGGCCTCGACATAAAATTCTTTGGCCTTTCTAAAATTTTTCAATTTTGTATAAATCATGGCCAAGTGTTTAGTAATAACAACATCTGTATTTACTAAAGTCCATGCTTTTTTTATTTCAACTAATGCTTTCTCGTATTGACCTGTTTTGTAGTAAAACCAACCGAGGCTATCTCTTATATAACCATCATCTGGTTTTAACTCTACAGCCTTAGATATTAAGCTAAATGCTCTATCTAAATCCTCTCCTCTTTCTAGTAGGGAGTATCCAAGAAAGTTTAATGCATGAGGATTCTCAGGATTTTTTACAAGTAATTGCTCTATAACTTCTTTAGCTTTATCAAAACGGTTAACCTTCTCAAGTAAAGCAGCGAAATAGTACTCGTGCCCTTCATTAAATGTTTTCTCATTCTTTATTTTTTCTAACTCTCCAACCGCTTCCTGAAGATCTCCTTCATTTTCATAAAAGCCTGCTAGTAAAACTCTTAGCTCTACTCTTAATGCCATATGCTTATCAGCTCTCTCATTTACGAAACTCACGAGTTTAGATCTTGCGTCATCTTGCTCAATAGCACTCGCTTGAAGAATTTGAGCTATTTGAATATTACTTTCGTGAAAAAGTGAGCTCTCTTCTGGAACTTTTGAATAATATGAAACCGCTGAGTCTAACTCACCAGTCTGCTGGTAAAGAGTCCCTAAGTAATAAAGAACCTTATCAGACTTTGGAACTGCAGCTAAAATCTCTTTAAAGATTCCTTTAGCATCTGCATATCTTTTTGAATCAGCATATAAAATCCCTAGACGAACTTTTAAATTCAAGTCACTAGAGTCAATATTTGAAAGTCTTTCCGCAAAAGGAATAACTTTCTCATATTTTCCAAGTGCGAAATAGATTTGAATAGTATTTTTTAGAATTGAATAAGAGTAAGGACTCTCCTTTAAAAAGTTCTCATAAACTTCAAGAGCATTTGAGAATTTCTTATCCTCTTCATAAATTGCTCCAAGTCCAATAGCAGACTGTTGATAAGAAGGGTCTATTTTTAGAGATCTTTTGAAGTCTTTCTCGGCGGCCTTGATATTGCCTCGGGCTATTTCAATTTTTCCTCTATAGAAAGCAAAAATCGCCTTTCCTTTGGAGTTCTTTTCACATTTATTTAAGAGTTTGAATGCTTTTTGAAACTTAGCTTCAAGAGAGTAAGACTTTGCTAAAAATACGCAAGCTTCTTCAGAGCTAGGGTAGTCCTTTAATATTGATAAATAGACTAATTGCGCTTGTCTCTTTTCTTTAAGTGCCGTTTGCACACCTGCTAATATTAGGCCTACTTTTTCAGATTTCTCAGTCTCAAATAAAGAACTTAAAATCATCTTAGCTTCTTCAAGCTTATTTAATCTAATTAGCTCAACTGCATATCTCTTTTGAACGTATTGGTCTTTATTATTAACTTTTAATACATATTCAAAATACAGTGCTGCTGACTCACTATCCCCACGAAGGGATGCGTCAGAGCCTTTCACATACAACTTATCTGCGAAATACGAAAGTCTCTGAGTCTCAGACTCAGGTATAGCTTTATACTCTTTCTCTAGTCTTTCTTGTAATGAGAATTTACTTAAATCAACTTTTGGCCCTACAACTGACTTCAAAGGGTCAATTACATCCACTTTTTTCTTCATTACACTTGAGCAAGAGTAAAGAGATGTAATTAATAACAAGTAGGAAATTTTCTTAAACATGATATTCCTTTAAGTAATAGATAAACTCCTAAATCGGAGAATTCTCTATCTACTTGTCGTAAAATCAGAAGAAATATTTAAAACTTTGTTTTGTTTCTGCTGACAGGTACATTTTACCGAATTATTGTGCAGTCCACAAAGATTAATCTATTGAGTTTTCCTTAAGAAAACTTGACCGTAACTTCACCTAACCTACTGATAATATGTTACCAAAGTTAAATTTAATGCACTGTAAGAATTTTGTCAGGATTTTCAGTTGACACTCTTTTGGAGTTCTTGCTAATTCATTGAGTCGTTAATCGAAGCAAGGCATTAAAAGAAATCAAACAGAACTCACAGGCTACCTAACCTACTGTTTTCTCATGATTCTTTAGCAGCTTTACTTAGCAACGCTAAGCATTGAAAAATATACATAAAGACTTTCTTTTCAATATTTTGATGCTAGAAGCTAGAAAACAAATTAATTAGTTATTTAATGGAGCTGACGCTTCATATTCAAATAGGGGAAATAAAAGATGAACGACGTAAGAATTATCAAGAGATACCAAAACCGTAAGCTTTATGACACACACCAAAGCTGTTACGTGACTCTAGAGGAAATCGCTCAGATCATCAGAGAAGGACATGAGATCCAAGTAATTGATAACAAAACTAAAAATGACATCACTTACATGACTCAAATTCAACTTCTTTTTGATCAAGAAAAGAAATCTACAAGAGCTGGTGACGTTGAACTACTTAAGAGAGTTATCAGATCTGAAGAGGGAACATTCACTGGTCACATCAGAGCTTTAGAAGGAACTACTTCTACTGAAACTACTACTGAGCCTACTTTAAGCGAAAACCTAAACAATTTCGTACAAAACACAGAAGTTAACTCAACTGTTGAAACACCAAGTACTTTAAACTAATATAAGGGGGATATTAATCCCCCTAAGTTTAGAGACAAAAAAATGAAAAAATATTTAAAGAATTTTTCAAAATACCTTATACCTGCTGTCATTTTAGCGGCAGGTACTTCGGCCATAGCAAAACCTTCAATCAAGAAATTAACATCAGATGAAAAGTCTAGAAATGTAGACTCAGACATTCCTGCATCAAGAAATATGAGTGCTTTAAATAGACACAGTATCGGACTTGGTATTGGGCAAACTTTCTTAATGAGTGATTTTGCTGACAAGGGTGAAGATAAGATTACGTGGGATTTATTCTATAATTATTCTGCGAGTCACTCTTTTGATTTCCTTGCAAACTTTCACACTTCAAAGCACAAGTACCTTGGTCAATATACTCAGGTAACAGGGCTGGCATTGGGTATTAAAGCAAAAGTCTTTCAATTTGATAACTTCGCACCTTTTATAACTGGTGGATTTGGCTTCTATCAACCAAAAGTAAAAAGATTGATTGAAGGTGAGTTAATTGAATCTAAAACGAAGTTAACATTCGGATACCATTTTGGCGCAGGAGCAGACCTTAAGCTAAACGATAAGTTTACTATTGGTCTAATGGGAACTCTTCACAATCCATTTGACGTAAAGCAAGACCTTCAACCAGAAGTAGAAGGTTCATATGCTAAGCTAATGATGACGACTTTCTATACTTTTTAGAAGTGTCACACCGTCTTTACATAATCACAGGAAAGGGTGGTGTTGGAAAAACATCTCTATCTTTAGCGCTAGCTAAAAAACTGGCCAATGAAGGTAAGAAAGTTAAGTACAATAGCTTCGACCAAGAAGATCAAACCTCCCTTTGTGAAGAATTAAAAATCCCTTCTCTACATTTAGAACTCGAAGAGTCTGCTGAAATTTACATGGGTAAGAAGCTTGGCTCAGAAATGGTGGCTTCTTGGATTATGAAGACACCTTTTTTCAAGTCTCTTTTCAATATGATACCAGGGCTTGCCCACATGATTCTTCTTGGGCATGTTATTGATCTACTAGAAGCGGATCCAGATCTAACAATAATTCTAGACTCACCTTCTAGTGGTCATGCAATGACAATGTTTGAGTCGTCTCATAACTTTAAAGAAATATTTGGTACAGGACTTTTAGTTGAAGATATAAATAGAATGCATCGTTTTATTTATAGCGAACAGAACTTACAAAATTACATTGTTTCATTACCTACCAAAATGGCACTCAATGAGGCGAAAGAAGTAAGGGATCATCTTCAATCACTAAACTTTAAAAATACAGAAATTATTATCAATGACTGCCTATCCCCTCTACTTTCTCAAAAGGAAGAACTTCCAGATTTTCTAAGTATAAAAAACTCTTTAGAGAAAGAAGTTATAGAGGAATACAAAGATATTGCTTCAAAAAAAATACCACATTCTTTAGGCGATGATTTTCAAAGTGTCATCAACGACTTAGAAGAAAATACTATAGGAGTTCTTTCATGAGTATTCCTAATAAAAAGGTTGAAATTTTCTGTGGAACAGGAGGTGTTGGTAAAACGACGTTGGCCACCTCTAGAGCTGTTTCTCTTGCAAAAACAGGAAAGAAAGTATTGTTAATAACAATAGACCCCGCCAAAAGATTGAAACAATTACTAGGATTAAGTGATGAAGATTCGGGGGAAGTTACACCCGTTTCAACTAAGAACTTTTATTCAGAAGAGACTGAGTCACATGACTTATTTGCACTGCTAATGTCTCCATCTAAAACATTAAATAGAATTGGTCACGCTGAAGGTCTTAGTAGTGACTTAAATAATAGAATTCTTAAAGTTCTAACTAAGCCATATGGTGGAATGAACGAAATTATGGCAGTTATTGAAGTTCAATTCCAACTAAGCCATGGAGACTTTGATACAATTATTCTCGATACGCCTCCAGGAAAACACTTTATTGATTTTCTTCAAGCAACTCGTAAAATAGAACAATTCTTCGATAAAAGCTTTGTAGAAATTTTTAAGTTTTTAGGAAAGAGAGTTGGAGGAAAGAGTGCTCCTAAGAAGCTATTCTCAAAAATAGTTTCAACAGGTATTAAGAAGCTCTTAACTTATTTAGAAAAGGTTACTGGATCTGATTTTGTAGATCTATTTGTTGATGCTATAGGATTCTTATACAAGACGAAGGGTCATTTCACTTCAGCAATAGAGTTTCAAAAAGAGCTGGGTAAAAAAGAATTTTCAAATTGGTTCCTAGTAACATCTGCAGAGCATCATAAAGTTGGAGAAGCACTCCACTTAATGCAAGATGCAGGAAGCTTTATGCACGAAGACAATTTCTTATGTGTCAACAAATGCCACAAACCATTCTTAGACAATTGGCACCCTGATGACACAGAACTAAATCTATTGAAATCCACTATGCTCACTAAGGAAAATGAGTTAAAAACATTTGCAGGAAAAAACTTTCAAAGAGTCCTCGAATTTTCAGAGATTCTCTCATCAAAGCCCTGCGAACATGTTACTAATTTAGCACAAGGTTGGAACTTACTTCAGTCTTAGGAGCAACTAATGTCTTATAAAATCAATACTAAAGTCGAATTTGAAAAATTTGTTTCAGAACACTGGAATGAACTTAATGAATACTTTGATTCAAAATTTGAAAAACAAACAACTCCAATCTATTCAAGTGTAGATATTAGAGAAAGTAGAGATAAGATAGCTCCTGTTGATCACAATATGTACCCAGCAGGTTTTAACAACCTTTGTTCTTTAGATCTTGGATATGCGACAGAAGTTTTTTCTCAAACAATTTCATCTATAAATAAAGATATAAAGAATATCGGAATTGTTCCCGAATCTCATACAAAGAATCTATTTTACTTAGACCACCTAGCGATGCTTGGTAAGGCCGTAAGAGACGCTGGTTATGAAGTTACATTTCTAAGTTTTGACAATAACTTATTTGCAGATGAAAGTGAGTTAAACTTAATATCTCACTCTCAATTTGATCTTCAAATCCTAAAAGCAGAAATAAAAGATGGTAAGGTTTTTGCTTCCGATTTAGAGCAAGACTTTGTAATTTTAAATAACGATCAATCTGATCCAATTGATATTGATTGGAAGTCTTTAACAACTCCAATTAATCCAACTCCTCTAATTGGTTGGTTTGCAAGACAGAAGAATAAGCATTTTTCATACTATAACAAAACTGTCGAAAGCTTTTCGAACCACTTCGATATTAATCCAGATATTCTACAGGCGAAATTTAGAACTGTAGAAAATGTGGATTTCTCATCAAAAGAAGGGCTTGAACAATTAGGACAAGCTGTTGATGAATTAAAGAGTGAACTTCCTGAAGATAAGAAAATATTCGTAAAAGCATCTCAAGGTACATATGGGATGGGAATTTCGGTTGTTTCTTCTGGAGAAGAAATTATCTCCATGAATAGAAAGGCCAGAAACAAAATGGATATAGGGAAGAACAAGATAAAGTTCACTTCCCTACTAGTTCAAGAAGGCGTAGATACAATTCTTCAATATGATGAAATGCCTGCAGAGGTTGCTATTTACTTAGTATCAGGAAAAAGCGTCGGCGGATTTATGAGAGTAAATAGTGAAAAGAAAGCTGATGGAAATTTAAATAGTAGAGGGATGGTTTTTAGAAAATTTTGCATTAGTGAAATCAGACAAAATCAAGACCACAAAGCCAAAGAAGCTGTTTATACAGTAGTTGCAAGGTTAGCAACTCTAGCGAGTACAGAAGAAATAAAAGAAGTATTAAATTAAGGAGAGAGATATGATGAAAGGATCAAGAGCTAACGTTCTAGAGGCAATTGGAAATACACCTATTGTAAAACTAAATAGTCTTGCAAAAGATAGCAACTGCGAAATCTATGTAAAGCTTGAGTTTATGAACCCAGGTGGATCAACTAAAGATAGAATTGGTGCTTACATGCTTGACCAAGCCGTTATAGATGGTGACCTTAAGCCAGGTGGAACAATTATCGAAGGTACTTCAGGTAATACAGGAGTAGGACTTGCTATGTGGGCCGCCGTTCATAAGTACAAATGTATCTTTGTTCTAGCTGATAAACAATCTCAAGAAAAAATTGATAACTTAAGAGCTTTTGGTGCAAAAGTTGTAGTTTGTCCTACAAATGTAGAGCCAGAAGATCCTAGATCTTACTACAGTGTATCTAAGAGACTTGCTCAGACAATTCCAAATTCTTTCTACGTAAACCAATATGATAATCCTCATAATAGAAATACTCACTATACTTGGACTGCTCCAGAAATGTACGAGCAAACTCAAGGTGACTTTGATGTCTTTATGGCAGGAGTTGGAACAGGTGGAACAATCACAGGTTGTGGAACTTATTTCAAAGAAAAAATGCCAAATGTAGAAATAGTAGGAATTGATTGTGAAGGTTCTATTATTGCTCATTACAAGAAAACAGGTGAAATATGCGAGGCAAAGTCATATGTACTTGAAGGCGTAGGGGAAGACTTTATTCCTGAGAACTATAACTTTGATGTTATTGATGATTTTGAAGTTGTCGGAGATAAAGAAAGTTTCCTTATGACAAGAAGACTTCTAAAAGAAGAAGGTATCTATGCTGGTGGTTCAGCAGGAGCTGCTATCTGTGGTGCCCTAAAGTACGCAGCCAAGCAAACAAAGAAGAAAAAGATTCTAATCCTTCTTCACGATTCAGGAAACCGATACGCTTCTAAAATTTATAATGATGATTGGATGAGTGACAATGCATACTTAGATTCTTCATTTAATGTTCAAATTAAAGATGTTTTAAATGATATTGGAAAAAAAGGTGAACTTTTAACTATTAAAGATACTTCAACAATAGGTGAAGCAATTAATATCATGGATACAAAAGGAATTTCTCAACTTCCAGTTCTAAACTCTACTGAAGAGATCGTAGGACTTGTTGCTGAAAAAAATCTAGTAAAGCCTGTTCTAATGGGTGAATTCCAAAAAGATGATAATATCTCTCTAGCATTTTCAAATAAGTATAGAGTTGTTGATAAGAACTTACTTCTAGAATCAGTAGCAGAAGCTCTTCTTCAAAAAGAAGTTGCCCTTATTACAGATAATGGAAAACTTGTAGATATCTTAACAGAAATTGACGTACTTCAATACTTTTCAAAGAAAGGTAACGTTTAGTGAAGAAGTCTCAGATCAAAGGACTTAATAAGGCCTCCAAAGTAATTCACTCTGGAGGGCATCCTGATTCTGAGACTGGTGCAATAATCCCCCCGATTTACCAAACTACGACTTATGTTCAGTCTAGCCCGGGGGTTCATAAAGGTTACGAGTACACACGCTCTCACAACCCTACTAGGACGAGACTAGAGGAATGCTTAGCCTCACTAGAAGAAGCTAAGCACGCTGTAGTCACTTCAAGTGGTATCTCTGCAGCAACACTAATTATGCATGCTATACCTGCAGGCTCAACAATACTCCTAAGCGATGATGTTTACGGTGGTACTTACAGGCTATTTACAACTGTTTTTCAAGACCATCATAATTTTATTTTTATAAATACAACTGACCCTAAAGAAGTTGAGAAAAAGATAGAGGAACATAAACCCTATTTATTATGGATTGAAACTCCTACAAACCCTCTTTTGAAAATTACAGATATAAAGAAAATTACGACAATTTCAAAAAAGTATAAAGTGAAGACTCTTGTAGATAATACTTTTATGAGTCCCTACTTTCAAAATCCACTTACACTTGGTGCAGATATTGTTCTTCATTCAATGACTAAATATATCAATGGTCATAGTGATGTTGTAGGCGGAGCACTAATGCTCAATAGTAAGAAACTTTATGATAAAGTCTGGAAGCTTCAAAACTCACTTGGGCCAAGCCAATCACCATTTGACTCATGGCTAGTACTAAGGGGAGTCAAGACTCTTGCTATAAGAATGGAAGCTCACCAAAAGAATGCACTTCAGGTCGCAAAATTTCTTGAAGCACATCCAATGATTAAAAGAGTGTTATACCCAGGTTTAAAGAGTCATCCTCAACACAAAGTTGCAAAATCTCAGATGTCAGGCTTTGGGGGAATGATTACATTCTTCTTAAAGGGAGATATTAAAAAATCTAAGAAGTTCCTCTCTAAAATTCAAATGTTTGCATTAGCAGAGAGTCTTGGCGGTGTTGAGAGCTTAATAGAGCACCCAGCGATAATGACCCATGCATCAATACCAAAGAAAACTCGTGAAGAGCTAGGAATTACGGACAACCTTATTAGACTATCCGTAGGAATTGAAAATGTTAATGATTTAATAAATGATCTTGATACAACTCTAAAGGCGATTCGTTAGAAATCTGCTGGCCCATCTTCAATAGTCTGAGTTTGAGTATTTTCTTCAACAGCTCTCACTTCATCTTTTACTTTTAAAACTTCATTTGAAATTTGTACTTTTAATTTAGTCGGAAGTAGGATTCCGGAATAATCTTTTCCTCTATTAAAGACAACTCCCTCTCTTAAGTACTTCTTTGCAAGTAAGTACGAACAATAAACTTTGCCGTGATCGCTTGAGATATTTTCTTTTTCTCCTGGAGCAAAAATGAGTCCATCATCTTGAAGAATTTTTTCTATTTTTGCTACTTCTTTACAGTAGACTGATGAGCCGTTCTTACAGCTATCAACTCTTTTTAAAACTTCGACTCCACCATCATCTATTTTAATGTGTACTGGCTCTCTACAAACATCAATATTCCAACTACTCTTCATAAACTTCAATTTTGAGTGATTTATAGAAATAGAACAATCACTCTTAGAGATAGTTAGGATATTTTTAGAAAGCCCAAAAGGAGCTGCCTTATGTTCAACCACAGCATCAAAGTTTCCTTGGATACAATCCATATCTGAAAACATATCCATAGAATATGCATTGGAAATTAAAAGAACTAAAATAATACTAGATTTGAATAATTGCATTTTTACTTACCTCAAAAACGATCATTGTTGCATCATGAGTAAAAAACATTCCTGTCTTCTCTTTCTTTAGATTATAGAAGACTTCATCTAATAATTCACGTCTTGATTTATTAACATTTGTAATTGCAATATTTCTAACGATTTCTCTACCTGGAGAATTATCCAGCAGCCCACTAGAGAGAACAATTAACTTCTCGCCTCTTTCAATAGAGAACTCATTTTCTTCAATAATATTTGAATTGAGAATAAGTTCAGAATTACCCGACTTCCAAACTCTCCCTTTCATTTTCTTTAAATCCATACGAATAAAGAGAACATCTAGTTTTCTCTTCTCTTCTTTAATCTTTGAGTTCTCAATTTCAACATTTAAACCACTAATAAACTCATTGATTTTCTTATCACCAAAGGCAGTACTTCCTCTTAAATCATCAAATTGCTTCATTATAATACTTGAGACAAGATAGGATCTCGATCTTGCTAAAAGTAAGAGAACCTCATTGTCTGTAGTGATAACATCAAAAAACTCACCACCAGAGCTCTCCCCTGCCCCAAATTTACTTGTAGCAGTTAGCCCTTTAAAACTCTCTTCCCTGATTGGAACGAGCTTCTCATGAATCTCTTTCACACGTTGCAACTCATTGATCGCAGCGGCCATAATTTTCTCTATGCTTTGACCCACTTCATTTAAGTCTTCGCTATCTATACTTTCTATTTGAGGATTTATTAAAAGATTAAACCAAGGTCTCTGTAAGTAAGAAGGGTTATCAATATTAATAACGCCTTTTATAAAGCGATCAATATTACAAAGCTCTTCTACCTTCTTATTCCTTAATCCATTACTACTTCCAACTAAAATAACATTTCCATTAATCTGCATTTTATTTACTGAGTAGAAATCCTCAAAAGCACTCCAATCATCTATGGATAAGAGAAGTACAACTTGGTCATCTTGCAGTAAGTTCTTAAAGACCTTAGACTGATCAAAATTGAAAGCTATGACCTCACACAAGTAATGGGACTCTAGATCCTGAAAGCTAGTCTTTAGCTCTGACTCTTTAGACAAGACAACGATTTTCTTCATATTATTTCACTTGTTAATTTTTTCTCTGTTTATAATCCTAATAGACTAACAAAAAACAATAATTCAGAGTAGTTAGGGCAAAATCCTCTGCCATTTGTTGCTTTTGAATGACTTCAATTCTTGGCAGACGAGAAAAAGTCTCTAGAAGCCTAACCTTCCGATAATACGTAAAAAAAAGTTAATTCTAAAGGTTTTCATCGAAAATAACGATAAAAGCAGTGCACGCTACTACAATAAGTAAATAGCTAAGCATTGGGCTAATTATGGAAAAGAAAAAAGATAATGTTATTTCACTTCAATCAGTCGTTGCAAACGTTGCGATGCTTGATCTTGTGAAACAGGTTCGAGAACTACGCGAACAGCAGCAAGAAATGTGTGAGATGGCAGTAAAAAGTATGTTGAGAGCACTAGATGCTAAAGATCACTATACATATGGTCATAGCACAAGAGTTGCTTATTACTGTGTGACTCTTGGTAAAGAGTTAGGTCTTGATGAAAAAGAAATGTACGAATTAGAGATGTCTGCACTCTTTCATGATATTGGAAAGATTGGTGTACCTGATGCAGTACTTTTAAAGCCGGCAAGATTAACAGAAGATGAATTTCTTAAAATGAAAGCACACCCAAGTATTACAGCAGAGATCCTTCAAGACTTTGACTGTTTTACTGATATTGCGACCTATGCAAAACATCACCACGAAAGATACGATGGCCGTGGATATCCGGATGGATTAAAAGGTGAAGATATTCCTCTATTCTCTAGAATTATCTTAATCGCTGATACTTTTGATGCCATGACATCAACTAGACCATACAGAAAGGGACTACCTTACGAAGTTGCATTTAGTGAGCTAGAAGAGTTTTCAGGATCTCAATTCGATGGAGAGCTTGTAAAACACTTTATTAAGGCAATGACAAAAGAAGATTCTAAAGGTGAAGAGACTTTTGAGTTAACTATCATTGATGGAAATTTCGCAAAAGACGCTGCTTAAAATTAATTAAAAGACAGATTCACATATAAAAAAAGAGAAGCTTAGCTTCTCTTTTTTTTGTCTTATTTCTTATTTATATAGAAGACTAGCTACTTCTTACAAAAGCTAGTCTCAAGATTTGTATTGATATTATAAAGCTGAATTGTTCTACAATCTTTAAATGATCTATAAACATTGCTTGGATAACACTCAGGATCTTTATTATTCTCCTGGCTCCAATCACTATTTTTCTTACAATCTACAAAGCTCACTTGATCGACACATGCCCAGTGCTTTCCAGTACAATTATATACAAGTCCTCGACCTGTTTCTAAATAATTTGGAGGCTCCTGATACTCTAGTTTTTCCTTAACTACTTTCTCTATCATCATAGAAGGTTCAGTCGTCGTTAAATTATCAATGGCCTCAGACATTTCACTTCCTTGAGTGCTACCTTGATTATTCTGAGTAACACTCTCTTCCCCTAGACTTGAAGGCTGATTAGCACTACCTTCATCAGACATCTCTTGTCCAATAGGTGAAATACTAGTTGGGTCCACATCTGGTGTCTCATCTACGAGTTGAAGTTCATTTTGAACAACTTGCGTATTCTCGTTAGCAACTTGATTCTCTTGCTCATCACTAATCTCTTCTTTGGGAGCTTCTGCAACTTCTGGCTCAGGAGCTTTTTCAACTGGTGTTGCTTCAGCTTTTACTTTTTCTTCTTTTGCTTTTGCCGTTTCTTTTTTAACTACTTTCTTTTTTCTTTTTGGACGTTTCTTTCTAGCAATTGGTTTCACATCAGGAACAGTATTATCATCCTCAGCAGGCTCCATTAAAATACTAGCTCCCAATATAAGAACAAGCCCGACCAGGCCAAGTCGCATAACTTTTTGCTTCTTAGCTTTCGCTTCGTCCTCATCATCTTCTTCGTCGTCGTCTTCATACTCATCATCATCTTCATCTTCTTCAGATTCAGCAACTTTTTGAGCGACATTTATCTCTTCAGTTTTCTCATCAAACTCTCCTTCCTCATCTTCATATTCATCATCGTCATCATCATCAGATTTTGATCCGGGAAGTTTAGATTTAATAGAACTTACTAAATCATCTATTTTCTCTTTCAGGTCGTCGAACATTCTTCTTTCCTTTGAAGGATTCAATAACTTATAATAGGTGTAATCTTATAACTTATCGAAAATTAACAAAAAAGGTTGAGCAAAAGTGATCGATGATGGCGTAATAAAATATGACAGGTCAAACTTTACCCACTCCGAGGCCCTAGATGAGCAACTATGGGGTGAACTTGAGTCCTGGAGGGTAAAACTCTTTAAACTTAACCTTATTGGTGAATATCCGACAGAGAAAGTAGGTTTTGGAAACTTGTCTAAACTTGTACTCTGGGAGCAGCAGGCTAAATTCATTATCACAGGGACCCAGACAGGGAAGTACTCAAACTTAACAGGTGAGCACTATACTCTTGTTGATGGCTACGATCTTAAAGAAATGAAACTCAATCAAATTGGTCCGCTTGAAGCATCAAGTGAGGCCCTTACTCACGCAGCTGTATATGAGTCTAATAGGGATATTACAACAGTGTTTCATATTCATAGCACTACGATTTGGGATAAAATGATTGAAGATAACTACGATGCGACCCCAGCTGACGTTCCCTACGGAACTCAAGAAATGGCAATTTGTGTAGGAAATCTCATTAATGGTAGATCATCTGGTCTTATTGTTATGAAAGGACATCAAGACGGAGTCATTGCCTATGCAAAATCTCTAAATGATTGCGGACAACTGATTCTAGAACTTGCTGATAAATATCTCTAAATCTTTTAGAGTTTTTCTTCCGTCAATAGCTTCTTCATTTAGAAGTACTATCGATATAAATCGATCTACTGGAGAGAGTAATACGGCCTTTATATGAAACTGCTCTAAAATATCTAGGACTTCGCTAAACTTTCTACTCTTTTTCAAACTAAGTATTCCCCAGTACGAAAAGTTATACTTAAACCTCTTCGAGAGAGATTGAATCATGAGACCCATTGTTTTTCTGTAATTAACTTCTACAAAAGGATGAAAACCACCTTCATAAAGAAAAGTATCTATCTGGATTGTGTTCACGGCACCAAGCTCTTCTAATCTGTTCTTTATTTTAAGTATTTTTAAAAAGTTATCTTCGCCAAAACTTTCACTTATTGATTTTACTTCTCCACCCTTAAACTGACCAAGATCATCAATATAGTTTTCAATTATAAAGTGAGTGTCATTCTCAAGGTCAAAAGTAACCCCATAATCTTTGTACTTATTCACAAATTCAGAATAAACAGACTCTTTTCTTACTAACTTAAAATCCTCTTCAGACTTTAAAATTTTTATACCTCTACCAGAGACACCCCACTCCTCTCTTGAAATAATAGGATAGTTTAAGTTTTTCATAGCAGAGTCTATTGAGGCCGTAGAAGCTACTGGAATCCAGCCTTCCTTTAGCCCTAACTCAGTCATGGTAATCTTTGAGTTAAAAAACTTCTCTTTCTGTAAGTCAGTGCAGGCTCCCCACCATGGGAGAGATCTTCCACTTCTAGTTATTTTTATAGAAGACACACCTAGCGAGTTTATATGAGTAAGGTAATCTTGACTAAATTCATAGTCACTTCTTAGTATTGCATTAGGATTATTATTTATAAAAAAGAAAATATGATCAAACCAACTAGCGCCTTTGATTTGCTTATTTGACCCCGACAAGAACAACTCGTAATTTAAATTTACGTGATATGCTACTTCTTCCATTCTCTTCTATTTGTCACAACAAAGTCATCACTGTAGTTTTTTACATTATCTATAAATTCTTTATCAAGACCAGCTCTAACTCTTGAATCATAATCAAACATCATCGCCTTTGCTCTTGCTGGCGTGATCTTCTCAGGTAGTAATTGGTTGTAATATTCCCATAAAGACTTTTCTTCACGCCATTTATTGAGCCAGTTTCTTCCATAAGCAACATGGCTTATTTCATCTTCATAGACTATATTCATAATCTTTTCAGTTTCAAAATCTTCTATGTCTTTAAATATATGCTCAAAGTATTTTGCAAAATCTAAATTTGCTGCTTCAAACGTTAAAGAGACCAGTGCAAAGAATCCATCTAACTCTTTTACTTCAGAGAACTTTTTCCAAAAAAAGTCATTTAAGGCAACCCCTCCAAACTCTAGTCCCAAGTTCTCCATTCTATTTTTATATAAGAGAAAGTGTTTTTGCTCATCAGCGATCGTTGAGAGTAATCCTCTCTTTGCTTTCATGTCATTTTCATCTCTTGTAGGTAAACATAGAATTGCTGCTGCCATCATCTCAATAGCGAGCAACTCATGATTGGCAAAGAAATGAAGGGCCATTGCCCTTCTCTCTGGTACATGAAGCGACCTTGGTCTTGGAAACTTTACTTGGACATCAGAAAAAGCAATAAGCTTATCTCTACCTGGAAACTTTGGTCTTTCCACAATATTAAAGCCATTAAAGCTTTTTATGACTTTTGGGCTTAAGAGCTTGTCCTCTAATCGAGGAGAGAAGAGAAGAGTCCTTGCATACTCATCAATATTCATACTCTAGCTCTTCTTCCCACTAAACTTTCTTTTCTTTTTAAAAGAAGACTTCTTACTATTTTTTCCTGCAGGTGCTCCTCTTTTGAAGGCCGCAGCTTTTGAGTTTCCTTTTCCGGGACCTTTTCTTGGTCCGCCCCTTCTACTAAAACGACGTTGCTGGAAACAATCTTCACAAATAGCAAACTTATGTTTTTCAGCAAGCTTAGTTCCACAACTTGAACAAGTTGGAACTATTTTTTCAGAAAGTAGAGTATTTAATCTATCAACTGCTCCACCCTTATTCTCTAAAAGCTCCGCTTCATTAAATAGGAAGTTCTTATTATCAAAATGTCTCGCTAACCATTGGTATAACTCAACACACTTAATAGATGTTTCTAAGTAATCTATATCGCTAGACTTAAAGTCAATTGGCTCATTTAAAATATCTTGAGATTTTACATAATGAGAAAGAATCCACATATAGTATTGAACATGCTCGAGTAGACCTTGATTTACAGGGGCACAAGCAAAACCAAAGATTTCAGATGTTGAAAGAATATTTTCTCCATCCGTATCTTCAACCATTTCAGCAAGCTCAATCATTTCTTTTAGCTGAACACAGAAGAACGGCTTTTTAAAATCCATGGTATGAAATAGTCTTAAGAATTCTGATAACTTTAAACCCGGGAGATTATTATCATCTAAAGCATTATTTACTTTATTGAAAATATCTAAATCAGGACCAACCATACATTGAGTCGACTGATCTAAATCTGCAGTTAAAGCATCATTTATTTCTTTTATACCATTTTCAACTTTTGTTAATGTTGTAACAAAACCTGTAGGAAATCTCTTAAATCTACCGGCACGCCCTGCAATTTGTTTTATCTCACTTTGAGAAATTATAAACTCATGACCATCAATAAATTTGGACAATGTAGAAAATACAATTCGCCGAATAGGTAAATTCATTCCCATAGAAATTGCATCTGTTGAAACAATAATATCAGTTTCACCTTCATCAAATTTTCGTGCTTGTTCTCTTCTTACTTCAGGACTTAATCTTCCATAAACAATAGAAACTTTGAACCCCACTTTCTCTAGATCTCTCTTAAATCTAAGAGCATTTCTTCTTGAGAAAACAATTAGTGCATCATTTTTCTCTAACTGCCCTACAACGATAGGCTTTGGCTCAACATTAAGTTCAGTCATTCTTGTATATTCTTTTACGATTAGTTCATCACCACAAAGATCAGCAACCTTTTTAACAAGATCATATGCTGAAGGATCACCACAGACATGTATCTCTGGTGAATAAACATTCACAAGGGCTCTTGTCCACGCCCACCCTCTTTGCTTATCTGTAATCATTTGAATTTCATCAATAACACAGCAATCAAAAACTTCTCCAAACCTTGCCATTTCAATAGTTGAAGAAAAGTGCGTTGCACCTTCATTCTCAATAACTTCTTCACCTGTTAATAGAGTTGTTTTTGCACCTTTTGAATTTAATGTATCGTAAAGTTCTCCAGCAAGTAATCTTAACGGAGCTAGATAACACCCCGTTTTAGCTTTACTAAGCGCCTCTACTGCATGATAGGTCTTTCCAGAGTTTGTTGGACCCATATGATAAATAATCTTTCTCTTAATCTCTCTAGCATTAGAATGCAGCCAGAACTCTCCAAGATAATCATTTAAAATTTTAGATGAGACATCTTTTTTCTTTAAGACAACTATTGCTCTTACAAATTTTCTAAATTCTCTTTGAAGATACTTCTTTCCCTTCCAAAGGTTAACACCTAGTTGAGAGAAGAATTTTTCATATTCATTATCCTCAATAAGATCTTCTGAGAACTCATTGTTATTCAACCAATCTCTTAAGTGTGGAATGATATTCCTTGCATGATCCTTAGCAAGTGGACTTGGGTAATCAAACTTTCCACTCATATTATTCTTTATTTGAGATTCAAGCCTATTCAGAGATGACCTTTTTAGTTTATTTCGGGCCTTAAAAATAGTTTTATCTAAATCTTTTTGAAGTGAGTTATATATCTCACCAATTTCTTCTATTGATTTATTTAGAGAAGACTCTATTTTGACAAAAGTTTTTTCGATTTCCTCTTCACACGAGTCAAAGATAAACTCTCTTAATCTAGTTCTATAATTTGCAACACAGGCAAGACATTGGCAGTCTAAATCTGACATCTTTAAAGAAAGAGAAAAGTTTTCAAGAATTTTAGTTTGAGCACTTACGTGATTCTTCTTTACCATCTGCATCCACTCATAGAATGCTTTTTGGTGTAGCGAGAGAATATTTAAGCTAATACCACCATCTTGACCAAAGAAATATCTTTCTTGCTCTGGAAACATACAATCATCTAAAAAGATTAGATCTAATACATTATCTCTTTGAACAAAGTCATAGAATGTTGTGTACTCTTTTCCAAAAAGAGGAATGAGTGATGGGAATTCTTGAAAGAAGGTATACAGAGAGATCTGAACTTCTTTTACAAAGTTTAAAATAATTTCTGCATCTTCGATCGAACGAACATAGTCGTCGTCTTCTCCAAAGCTATTAATTTTTATGATTGTTTTTCTTTCTGACTCTAGTAAATTTTTTACTTCATCAAAATCGACTAAAGAAGGAACCTCAGATTGGGCCACGTTTACTCCATTTAAAATGTGTTGTGGCCCATCATAACTTACAGTATTAAATCAGTCTAACGATCAAGCTCTACGGCATACGAAAGAGCAAGCTTAGCAAATTTAACTGCGTGAAGTGAACCACCTCTTGATTGTTCTATTGTATCACGAGAGGTATGAATATTGTGATTCATATCGCGTTTCTTTGATTCAAATGGCATTGAAGCTGGATAACCTTGTCCATGCCATGATGCATGATCCGAACATCCATATCCACACTTATCATATCCCCAACTAACTTCAGGAAGATATTTGTCTAGCAGTGTTCCAATAAACTCATTTTGTTGCTGGTTCGTATAGTCAGTCATCATTACGATATCTAAGTCAGAACCTTTAAAGTTTGTCATATCTAACTGAAGAACACCCACAATGTTTGCATTCTTAAGTTTCATATCTTTTGCGATTGCTTTAGAGCCAAGTAACCCTACTTCCTCAGCTGCATATCCCATAAACTTGATAGTTTTAGTTGGCTTATAACCGGAGTTAGCAAGAATTCTAATTGTTTCGGTAATTGTCGCTATCCCAGAAGCATTATCATCAGCTCCAGGAGCATGAGCATTTGCTCTTCCCCAGTAACCTGCGACAGAGTCAGCATGTCCACCGATGATAATTGTCTCATCAGTTGTTCCTTCAATTGTTAAAATTACTGAAGGTTGATCCCACTTTGAGTGCTCATATAATTCTACTTTTGCATCACTTCTATGAGCAACTAGACTTGCCCAATGATCTTTAATCCAGTGAACAGCATCAACACCTGATTGAGACTTGTAGTAACGGTTCTTATAGCTCGATAATTTTTTAATTACATTGGTAATATTCTTTTCACTTACCTGAGCAATCATATCAGTTACTACATCTTCTTCTGTAAGTGAGTACTCAGCAAAAGGAGCAGACTTAGCAAAGTTTCTCTTCTCGCTAGAGTTTAGTGTTTCAAGTGCATCTTCTAGAGAGTCGTGAACCATGAATCCACCACATCTATTAAAATTCTCATGCATTTCGTGGCTTAGCTCATTAATAGAGTCTTCATCAATCTCTAAAAGAGTGATTCCCTCTACGCTTTTGATTGCCATAGATTTTTGAGCAAATGACTTATTAGTAAAGTTGACAGCATCACTATCAATAGTTATTAATTTTCTTGCTGGTGTTGGTACTGCACTTGCGGATGCGCAAATGAGTAAAGAAAGCGAAATCCATCTCAACGAATTCTTCATCGTATATTCTCCTAATTAAAAATCTTCCTGATCTTTCCTAAATATTGTAATGCAGACTTTGATTAAATACTGCAAATAAGTTCTTACAAAATAAAACTTTAAGCAAATAGCCATATATGTAAGAATAAATACAACTACTTAAGCTAATCCAATTGGAGATTTAAATGGTAAATACATGGCTAACTGAAACATTTAAAATTAAATATCCTATTATTATGGCCCCTATGTTTCTCGTTTCTAATAATGAAATGCTTATCGAGGCCTCTAAATGTGGAATCATGGGATGTATCCCTGCTTTAAACTGGCGAACTCCTGAACTATTCGAAGAAGGAATAAAAGAGTTAAAAGAAAAGTGTGAAGGTCCATTTGGCATTAATTTAATTGTGAATAAATCTAACGTTCACTTAAAGAAACAAATCGAAATTTGTGAAAAATATGTTCCCGATTTTATCATCACTTCTCTTGGAAGCCCTAAAGAAGTTATAAAGAAATGTGGTTCCAAAGGAACTAAGATTATCTGTGATGTTGTTGACCTTGAATATGCAAAGAAAGTTGAGTCCCTTGGTGCAGATGCTGTTATAGCTGTGAATTCAGGAGCTGGAGGACATGCTGGACCAACGCCTACATCAATCCTTGTTCCACTTTTAAAAGAAAATTGTAGTCTTCCGATTATTAGTGCAGGTGGCATAGGAACTGGTTCAGCACTATTTTCGACTCTAGCACTTGGAGCAGAAGGGGCATCGATAGGATCTCCATTTATAGCCACAACAGAAAGTGGTGTAACAGATGATTATAAACAAGCAGCAGTTGATTTTGGAGCAAAAGATATAGTTATGACTTCAAGAGTATCTGGGACACCTTGTACTGTTATTAATACTCCATATGTACAAAAGATAGGAACAGAACAAAACTTTGTTGAATCCTATTTGAATAAAAATAAAAGTCTAAAGAAGTATGCCAAGATGCTTACCTACTATAAAGGAATGAAATCTATTGAAAAGGCGGCTTTCTCTGCAACATACAAGACTGTTTGGTGTGCAGGCCCTTCTATAGAATTTTCACATAAAGTTGAACCTATAAAAGAAATTGTAGACAGACTAATATCTCAATACGAAACTTCCGTTAAAGAGTTTCAAGAAAAAATGATATAGAAATATTGGATATAAAATGACAGCAACATTCATACTTAGAAAAGAATTCAAAAGCTCAGAGAGAAGAACTCCTCTCACACCAACAGATGCTAAAAAGTTAATTGATCAAGGCCACACTATAAAAGTAGAGGCCTGTCCCGATAGAATATTTAAAGATCAAGAATACCAAGATATTGGATGCTCAATTGTTCCAGAAAAAAGTTGGATTCAAGAAGATAGCAATACCTTTGTATTAGGTTTAAAAGAGCTTCCAATTGAAGAATTTTCTCTCAAACATAGACATATATACTTTGCCCATATCTACAAAGGGCAGACAGGCCATGAGCAAGTTCTCAATAGATATAAAGAAGGTGGAGGAATACACTTTGACCTAGAGTATCTAGTGAATCAAGATGGTCGAAGAGTTGCAGCATTTGGAAAATGGGCGGGGTTTATTGGAGCTGCTATTAGCCTAGACAGGTTTTATCAAAAGCAAAGTGGGCAAGCTTACTCTCCCCTTAGTTCTTTTGAAAATATAGATGAGCTTTATTCACAAATTTCAACAAATAAAGAAAAGAGCTCACTAAATCCTCAAGCTATAATTATCGGTGCTCTTGGAAGATGCGGGCAAGGAGCAAAAGAAGTTTTCGATCACTTCGGTGTTAAGACGACTCTTTGGGACTTTGAAGAAACAAAGAAAGGTGGTCCTTTCCCTGAAATTACAACTCATGATATTTTTATTAACTGTGTTTTAATGACAAAGAAAATTCCACCATTTCTAACAAGAGAAACTCTAAATACAGATAAGAAACTTTCTATAATTGGAGATGTTAGCTGTGACCCTACAAGTAATTTAAACCCAATACCAGTTTACGATCATATTACTGAATGGAACAAACCTTTTCTAGAAACATGTGGACTAGAATTATTAGCTGTTGATAACTTGCCAAGCTTATTACCTAGAGAGAGCTCAATTGATTTCTCTAGTCAGCTTATAGAGCATCTTCAAAACCTTGCAGACAAGGGAAGTGAAGACCTTGTGTGGAAATCGGCACTAGACACTTTCAACAAGCATTTGTAGATAATATACAAATGCTTTTCATGTATCTTCTTACATGAAACTCACTAATTCCTGACATTCATCTTAAAATCATTTGTAAGTATTTTAAGATGAATTTTCTCTCTATTTTTCTATATATACTAGCTCTTCACTTCGTTATTTTTATTCCATTCTTAGAAGACCAAAAAGTACATTTAGAGACTAAGGACCTTAAAATAAAAAAAATCAAGTTAAGCTTCACTCCAAGAGAGAAGAAGTCGAAAACTAAAAATAAAAATAAAAATAAAAAAAGAAAAAGAAACAATATAAAATTTGATAT
>NZ_JBFGYP010000028.1:0-32241 GCF_041587335.1 Halobacteriovorax sp. | reverse complement strand
TGATAAGTTACATTTAGACAATTTGGAAATACTACTTCACCAGTACCAATTAACTCAATCATATGACCAGTGTAAGGCTCACCAGCTGAAGGGTAGTATCTTGTATTCTTATTTGTTTGTTTTCCAATATAGTTGAACTCTGAACTTGAAAGTTGAGTTCCATTATTTCTATAGACTACAATGGAGTCAGTATCAACTTCAACATTGCTTCCAGCTACTGGCCAGAAATTATATTTGTGATTGATCACTTGATCAGCAATAACACTATTTACTTGGTCAAAAATATTTGAGTAATTACTTACTGAGAGATTTGTATAATCTGACTCACTGTAGTTTCCACTTAGTGCAATATTTGAAGAGATTTTCTTGTAAACAATATTATTACTTGGAGCTATTGTTAAGAATCTCATCATCGAAGCATTTAATTTTGAAACTCCTGAGCAACTTTCTGAATAGCTTGAATATGAATTCTTATAACTTCCATTATAAGTACCGCCCTTTAAGCATAAAAGGTCATGTGTGATTCCATCAGCGAGTTTACGCCCTTCAGAGATATTTGATCCATAGTCATTGCTAACGTAACTATCATCATCTTCATTTGAGAGAAGTATGACTATAGTGTAGGAGTTAGGTCTAAAGATACCATTACTAATATTATTTTTAATTAGATCTCGGGCCCTCGCACCACCGGCCTCTGCTGCTCCTTCCTGCTGAGGAAGAGATTCAATTGCATTTACAGCGCTCGACTTTGAAATCACATTCACTCCACTTGGAGAAGTTCCGGCCCTACTAAAGAAGTATGAGTTACTATTTCCACTTCCAACAAGTGGAGCAATCATAACTTGGTAGTCGAATCTATCAGAGATATAGTTAAGAGTGTTATTAAGTGCAGCCTTTTTAGAGTCTTCAATATAGTTTGTGGACGTTGAATTATCCCAGAGAAAAAGTAAGTCTACTGGTGGTCTAATGAGAGTGTAATCAGAACAAACTTGTGTGTTACCTGTCTCTACTGGAGCAGTTGAGATAGTTGAGCTTTGTTTTCCCACACCGAATTGTTCCTCGTTACACGATACGAGGAGGAGGGGAGTAATAAATAATAATGCCCATTTTAAATTTTTCTTAATCATATTGACCTCAGAATACTTTTATCTTTAGCTTATTCGGCACAAAAGCAAGAAAACTTGAGCGGAATCATAAGGTTTATCTAGAAGTTGGGCAAAAAATCCACCAATGACACAGGATTTCAATGAGTTAAAATTAGAAGTAGTAATAATAAAATGTTCGGAGATTAAGATGACAAGTTGGTATTATGTAGAAGGAAAAGATCGTGTTGGGCCCGTTGATGAGGCTAAGATAAGTGAGCTTTTACAAAGTGGTACCTTGAATTCTGATAGCTATATTTGGACAAAGGGTTTTGATAATTGGAAGAAGTTTCAAGATGTCGAAGAGCTCTCTCATTTATTAAATAACGGAAGTGCTGAAGTTGAAGAAGAGGATGAATCCTTTAACTGGAGCGGTGTTTCGAAGTCAGAGAAAATCTTTATGATTAAGATTGGAATCGACAGAGGGTCTCAAGAAGTTGAATATGGACCTTATAATTTGGATGAAATTTCCCAAGCATTTTCAGAGAAAAGAATTAATGAAAAGACTTTGATATATGTTCCAGGTAAGATGAAAGAATGGATCTTTTTGGCTGATGTTCCAATATATGAAGAGCTATTTAATACTATGCCTCCTGTTATTGATGAAATTGATAGACGTAAAAATCAAAGAAAGCCTTTTGTGGCGAGAATGTTTTTTCATGATCAAGAAGAATTCTTTGAAGGAGTTTGTAGAGACATTTCTATTGGTGGATTGCAGATCTTAGTATCAAACTTTCCAGGAACAGTAGGGGATAATGTGTCTATGAATGTTCATCCTGATAACTCTGATTACTGCTTTACTGCGAAAGGACAAATTGTTAGGTTGTTAGATGGCGGACAAGGATTCTCTCTTCGTTTTGATAATTTAAATAGCGAAGCAAAGAGCTCTATCGAAAATTATGTTAACAGAGGCTAATAAAGAATTTAAATATTTAGAATTAAATTCTTTTAATATAAAATCACATTCCAAGAATGAAACTTTATACATAAGAGAGTGGAGAACTAAAAAAAACAAGGTTCTCCATCACTTTATTATATTGCATGATATTTGTGATCATCACGGTCGTTATGAACTTTTAGCAAAAGATCTTTGGCTAAAGTTTGATGAGAAAATCAATATTACATTTATAGATATGAAAGGACATGGCCTTAGTTCAGGTACAAGATCTTATGTTAAAAACTTTGATGAGTATGTAGAAGATTTACATTTATTACTCAATGATTATGAAAGTATTGAAACAAAGAAAGTTCTTATAGGGCAAGGACTAGGTGGGCTAATTGCTCTATCTTATATACAAAAATATGAGCACCTTGCTAAAGAGCGTATAAGCTCAGTGGTATTAAGTAATCCTCTTCTGTATTTGAAAATAGACGTTCATATTTTATATGAGAGATTGTTAAAAAAAATAAATAGATATGCTGGTAAAATTAGATTCCCATATCATATTAAAGGAAGTGATTTAACACACGATAGAATTAGAATAGAGAGCTATAATTCAGACCCGTTAATAAACCACTACATGTCTATCTCTCTAGTTGAAGAGATCGTTAGAAAGAGTAATCAGTTACTCGACTATTCTTATTTTTTAGATATCCCACTGTTAATGTTGTTGAGTAAGGATGACTTTCTTGTGAATTGGCAAAAGTGTTCTCTTTTTATGAAGGGAATGCCTAAAGAGCTTGCAAATGAAGGTCTATATCCTCACTCTGGACATGATCTCTTTAATGAAAAAAATAGAGACAAGGTCTTCAATGATATTTATAATTGGATATCAGATTTAAATAGGTAACTTATGAAAAAAATAATTCTTTTAATTGCAATTCTTACTTCTTCTTGTTCATTAACTGGGAGAAATATCGTTCAAGAAAATGATTTTGAACTAACAGGTGGCTCTGTTGGAGAAAAGATTTGGAAGGATGATTTAGAGTTAAAAAGAATTTCTTGGTACCAAGAAATGACAATGGTGTTTGATGTCCTACTAGGTGAGATAAGTGAAGAGTCACCATTTTACAATTGGTTTTCAACGTCAGAAAAAGTTTCATTAAAGCAGTGCTCTAATAGCTATTTGGCCTTATATTATTCAAGCTCTAGTAATGTAATTACTAAACGAAGTTTCCTAAAGCAGGCGAAAGATCAAGGTTATGACCAATTTGTTATGAATAACTTTGCAAGTGCATTAAAGCTACATCCACAGTATGTAACAAATTCTTTCCAACTTTACGATGTTGCAATACTTTGTTCTAAGTCTAAAAGAGAAGGTCCTCTTAGGATTGAATTCGCAAATTACAGGACAATTTCTCTATAAATATTGAATAGACAGTAATTTCAGTGCCTTATATCCGATATTTGTTTAGTTTTTAGACTGCTTTTTCCCTCAAGAATTTTCCCGATGGAACCGATAAGTAAGTGAATAATACGTTAGTTATTATAAGGTTTGAATTGTGGAAAGAGAAAGATTTGGTCGATATTTAATTTTAGATCACCTTATAGATGGGGGAATGGCAAAAATTTGTCGAGCTCGATTCCTAGGTGAGCAAGCTGATAAAGTTGTTGCCATTAAAATGGTTCAGCCTCAATTTTCTAAAGATGAAAACTTTAGAATAATGTTTATGGATGAAATCAAAACGACCTTTGGTCTGCTTCATCCAAATATTGTTCAAACTTATGATTACGGTATGCAGGAGAATCAACTCTTTGTTGCAATGGAATACTGTGACGGTAGAAACTTAAAAGAATATTTAGATAAATTAAAAGAAAGAAAGTTTGTATTTCCTGTTGAAATCTCTGTTTATATTATAACTCAAGTTTGTCAGGGGCTTCACTATGCTCATACATTAACAGATAAGCTGACGGGAAAAGATTTACAAATCATTCATAGAGATATTTCACCACATAATATCATGCTCACTTTTGATGGCGCAATTAAGGTCATTGATTTTGGTATCGCAAAAACAGAGACTAACTCTGAGGCCACGCAAGCAGGAACAATCAAAGGGAAGTTATCTTACCTTGCTCCTGAATACTTAGAAGGGCATGAGCTAGATCCTCGTTATGATGAATTTGCTGTAGGGATTACTCTATGGGAAATGTTATGTTCAAGAAAATTATTTAAAGCATCTAATGACCTTGCTGTTCTTAAGAAGATACAGGAATGTAAAATACCTGCGCCTTCTAGTATAAATCCGAATGTGCCTAAAGAGTTAGATGAAATTGTTCTTAGAGCATTAAGTAAGGATCGAAATAAGAGATTTGAAAACTTAGATCAACTCAATAGGGCCCTTATTAAGTTTTTATACTCAAACTATCCTGATTTTAACTCTTCAGATTTAGGTTTCTTTGCGAAAGAATTATTTAAAGAAGAGATCAAAAAAGATAGAGAGAAGTTATTTGAATTTGGTAAAATTGATTTAAAGCCATATCTAGATGAATTAAAGAGAGAACAAAGAGGTGGTACTGATAGATCAGAAGCGGCATCTACTTCAACTCCTGCTCCTGTCGATAGTTCTGTTGATAGAGGAAAAGAAAAAGTTTTAGACTTTGGATTTGAAGAAGAAGAGCCTCTTGCAAAAACTAAAACTAAAACTAGAGCAAGTCGCACTCAAACAAGATCAAGTGTAGATATTGATAAGAAGTTTGGTCATTTAAATGAAGAATCTAAAGACCTAACAATTGGAGCGACTAGAACTCGTACAAGTCGAAAGAAAGCAGGTACAGATCCTCGAAGTATTACAAAAACTGAAGGAACTAGAGTTAGAAAGACTAGTTCTGGGAAAACAAAAATAAAGAAGATTAAAGAAGAAAAGAAACAAAGTAGTTTAGTTTCTAAAGTTGCTTCGATTGCAATTCTTGCTGGTGGCCTTTACTTTGGATATACAAACTTAGGAATGATAAAGGAACTTGTTGGTATGGAGATAGGTGGTAAACCTAGCTCTCATGTTAACAGTACTGAAAGAGTGCCTTCATCTGATTCAGGTGATGATGCAGCAGTAAGTGTGATCTCCGAAAAAGAAGGTGAGGCTACAGTTACATTAAAAGGCTTTAATAAGCACAAGCAAAATATCTACTTAGATGGAAAACAAGTTAAAGTTGATTTCCTTAACTCTTTTAAAGTTATATCGGATAAGGTTCATTGGGTTAGAGTTGAAACATCAGGTAGACAACATTTTATTCAAAAGATATCTCCAGCTGATGGAGAGAGTGAAATACTTGAAGTTACAGAAACAACATACCAATCTTATGGATATTTGAAAATGTCTAGAAGCTGCGCTAGAGGATCTATTAGCTTCTCTATGTTTGGAGAGCCTAGAGTGGAAGAACTCCCATTCAAAAGAAAAAGAGGAATTCCATTTCCTATAAATTCTTCAAAGTCAGAAAAGGGTGAGGCAACAAAGCAAAGTGTCTTTTATAAAGTTGGAAATCAGAATATTGAAAGAAAAATTGATTTTGAAATTACTGAAGACTCATCTGTCGACTTTTGCGAACTTATTTTATAGTTATTATTCAAATTCAATAATAAAAAAGCCAGAACTTGAATTCTGGCTTTTTTATCTTTAATCGTTTTCTGTTTCTTCGTTTCTCTTACTCTGTTTGAAAATATTGTTCTTTCTCATATTTACGAGGCGAAGTATTTCTGAAGCAGTCTCTTCAATTGCTTTGTCTGTTACATTGAATATTGGCCATCTTTTGTTTTCTCGGAAAAGGTCATTGGCCCATTCTAATTCATCGATAACCTTACTTTGTTCTGCATAGTTTCCAGTATGATTGGCCGCACCTAGAGTGGTTAACCTCTTTCTTCTAATCTCTAGAAGAGCTTCAGGGTTAATTGTTAGTGCGAATATTTTTCTTTGGTCGATTTTAAAAAGAGCTTCTGGGATCTCAGTTCCCTTAATTAGGGGAACGTTTACAACTTTCACTCCATGCTGGCTAAGGTATACAGATAGAGGAGTCTTTCCTGTTCTAGATATACCTACAAGTACAACATCTGCAAGGCTTAGGGACTCTAGATTTCTACCGTCGTCATGGTTAAGAGTAAACTCCATCGCTGCAACTCTTTTGAAGTAGTCGTCATTAACAGCGTGTAGAAGTCCTGGCTCTGCCTTTGGCTCTTGTTCAAAGTAATTAGAAAAAGCCGTGAGGGCATGTCCAATTAAGTCTAGAGCTCGAACATGCCTAGTTCTTGCAACATCTCCGATATAATCTCTTAGCTCACTAGTTACAATTGTATAGATAATTAGATCATGGTGAATTGCTGCTTCTGTGAAGATAGCATCTACTTGTTCTGTCTTTCTCACATTCTTAAAGCGAGTGAAGTAGACTTCTCTATCTGGAAATTGAGTCATAATTGCTCGAGAAATAGCAGTTGCAGTTTCTCCTGTTCCATCAGATATAATAATGATTTTTAATTTTCTTGGAAGAGTTGCCATTTTAATTCCTTCGCTTTATTTAGAAGTTATTATGAAGAACTAGTCCTCTTTTAACTTTGAGATAACTAAGTTAACTATATTATCTTTATCTATTAGTGGATGAAAAGTTTCTTTAGGAGTTACTTTTTTAAAGAATGTTCTCTGAGATTTTGCAAGTTGACGAGTCGATATTGCAATTCTATCGATATATTCATCCTCACTAGAGAATTCTCCATTAATAAATTGAATTGTTTCTTTGTATCCAATAGAGGTAAGAGGTTTTTCTTTGCCAGTAAATCCATTTTGAAGAAGATCTTTTACTTCATTAACTAGTCCACTTTTAATCATATCTTGTGTTCTTGATTGTATTATTTTCCAATGTTCATCTTTTGGAAGGTCGAGATAGATATGAATAATCTCATAACCATTTAACCTATTGATTGAGAAATCATAAGGACTGTTCTTTTCTAGCTTTTCTTTTTCTAAACTAATAGGCATTCCTGTAGATTTGAAATACTCATATGCTCTTATATTTCTGTAATGATCATTTTCATGAAGTGAATTATACGAGTCGAGATCATTTTCTTTTAGAAAATCTCTAATAAATTGAATACCTTTTTCCTTATACTCAGCATCTATTGATAGTCTCAACTCTTTAGGAATAGGGTTTGCTTCATACATCCCCTTAACAAAGGCCCTTACATAGAAAGCGGACCCTCCTACAAAAATAGGGGTCTTGCCTTGCTCGATTAAATCATTGAGAGCCTTGTCAGCATACTCCAAAAATTCAGAGGCATTTAGTGGACTCTTGGCACTGACAACATCAACAAGATGATGTTCATATTCACCGAGTTCTTTCTGACTAGGTTTTGCTGTACCTATAGATAATTCTTTATAAAAGAGTAAAGAATCGAAATTTACTATTGCAGGACTTAATCCGACCTTAAGTAAGTGGTCGTATATATTCATACTGGTTGATGTTTTACCAGAAGCTGTAGGACCTGAAATTATTATTATTTTTTTTGAACTCATCTGAATATTTTTTCTAGTATTTTATCATCTAGGTTTATAATTGATTTACTTTCTAGTGCTTCTATCATGGAGTATTCTTTCAGAATATGGATGATAGAGTAGTCACTTAAGAAAAAATCCTTAAGTTTTATTGTCGAAATAAGTTCTAACATATTTTCTCTGAATGTCTCTATTTCAATGTTTTCATTATTTATAGAGAGTAGAATATCTCCTAGAACTTCTCTTACGTTGAATGAATCAAAGCAGTTTGGAATGGTTCTTAGAGCATATGTCTGTTCGTCGAGCTTATCAATTTCAAGCCCTGAGTTCTTCAGTAGATCTAATTTGCTACTTATCTTTTCATCGAGTAGGAAAGGCTCACTAATGAGTAGAGGAGTTGTATAAGATTCTACATATGGATATCTAACTGACCAGTCCTTCATCCAGTAATTTATGAATAATGAAAATGAATCCACTATTGATTTGTTTGAATTCTCGTCTTGTAAAAATAGGTATCTATCATTAATTCTATTTAATTGAATCGATTTATTTTCTTCACTTCCTGGGAGTTCAACACTTTTAGACCTATCAAAATTCATGCTACTTGGTCTATGTGGCTGGCTACTATATGTTGTAAATGGATTATTAGAGAACATTTGTAGCCCTTGATCTCTTTGTTCAGTACTTGTAAAAAGTTCTTCCTGAGGCTTCGCTACAATTTCAGTATTCTCATCTATAAACTTTTTTATACTTGCCGAGACGAGAGAGAAGACAACATTAGACTTGAAAAATTTTACTTGAGTCTTATTTGGATGAACATTTACATCAACTTGTGTTGGAGGAACATCTAGCATTACACAGTAGTGACCGGTCTCTCCAAAAGGCCAAGCCTTTTCCATTGTTCTAAGAATTGATTGGTGAATTTGTCTATCAGTAAAGAGTCTTCCATTTACAAAGAGGTACTGTCCTTTCCCTGCATTTCCTTTACTAGTGAGAGCAGAAGCAAAACCGTGTACACTGTGGCCTTCATACTCACCAGTAAATTCGTAAAGATCTTTGTTGCTAGCATTCTTAGGAAGTATGATTTGCTTAATTCTATCTTGAAGATTTTCTTCAGTCACAGGTTTGAAGATTTGCTTATCTTTATCATCCCACTTTATAGAGAATTGAGTTTTTGGATTTGTAAGAATGAATGCATTGATAATTCTCTTCATCGCATTCTTTTCACTAGTTTTTGATTTTATGAACTTCAGTCTAGCTGGAGTATTGAAAAATAGATCTTTTATAAATATCGATGTTCCATTTTTCTTCCCAGGGATAGGTGTATGAGACATCTCTTTAGCACCATGAATAACGATTTTCCCACCGTCTTCAGGATTACTTTTTGGTGTCGAAGTGCAAGTTATACGTGATATTGCTGCCATAGAGGCAAGTGCTTCACCTCTAAATCCGTAGCTATATAAATTGTAGATATCTTCAAAGCGCTCAATTTTTGAGGTTGCATGTCTACAGAAGGCGTAGGGAAGGTCTTCAAATAGAATACCATCTCCATTATCTTCGATTGAGATTAGATCTAATCCATTTTCAATTATGGTTACTTTTATATTCGTAGAGCCGGCATCGAGAGAGTTTTCTAGGAGTTCTTTAACTAGAGAGGCCGGTCTTTCAATTACTTCACCGGCCTTGATTTGATCTATTAAATGCTCCGGAAGGAGATTTATTTTGTGCTGATTTTCTTGTATGGTTATTGCCCTCGGTAGAAGTTTACTTGATTTCTTCCACCTTCTTTAGATTTATAGACAGACTCATCAGCTCTTTTAAATAAGTCTGTTCCACTTGTAACACCTTGACGATAATCTGCAACTCCAATTGAAGCTGTCACAGGAAGTATTTTTCCTTCATAGTTAAAGTCATGATCTTGAATAAGCTTTCTTAGTCTTTCTGCTATCTCAAATGACTGCTTTAAGTTTGTTTTAGGTAGTAAAATTACAAACTCTTCTCCACCATATCTAGCGAATACATCGTTATCTCTAACTCCACCGCCTCTTATCACATCTGCTAGCTCTTTAAGAACAAAGTCTCCAGCATCGTGACCATAGTTATCATTTAATGATTTAAAGTGATCTAAATCAAAGAGGATTAAAGAGAGTGGATCTCCTGTAACTTTTGATTTCTTCACTTCAAGTTCAATACTGTTATTAAAGTATGTCTTATTGTAACAACCAGTATGTCCGTCAGTGTTGGCCTCCATACTTAATTTGTCATAAGTAAGTCTTTCTGGATCACCTTTTGGTAAAAACTTAAGGGCCATACTTCCAAGCTTGATCATATCGCCTTTACTAAGAGGTACTGATCCTTCAATTTTTTTATTGTTTAAAAAAGTACCATTCTTTGACCCAGTGTCTTCAACTGTCCAATTGTCATCGCCTTGGTTTACTACTTTAAAGTGATGTCTTGAGATACCATTAAATTCAAGAGGAATAATATTGTCAGCATTTCTTCCACAAGAAACTTCCGGTTGATTTAAATTGAAAATAGTTCCATTTAAATCTCCGCCTACAACGAGTAGGGCCGCTGGTTTTTGCTCAGCTTCTTTTTCTGCTGAAGCAAGTGCTGCTTTAATGTCAGTTAGTACAACTGTAGAATCATCACTCATTTTTATACCTTTATACCTGAAAATATATATGAAATAATTTGTTTTTAATTAAACTCAATTCTAGCTCTAAGGGCCATTTAATACAACTGCTTACATTACTTCCTAGTACTAATCAAATTACTCAGCTATTTGCTAATTTCTCATATGCATAGACCTTTCCAAGTTCAACTCCTGGTTGGTCAAATGGGTTAACATCTAAGTAATGACCCATTAAAGCAGTAAGACTTTCGAAGAAGATTATTAATTCACCCATAGCTTCGGCGTTATTCTCTTTAACCTTGAAGTGAATATGAGGTCTTCCATTTTCTTTTAGCGCTTTTATCGTACCATAAAGCTCGGCCTTCATTAGATCAGATAATGAGTGAGTAGATAACTTATTGAATGATGGATAATCTATATTTGATTTAAGTGAGTAATCACAAGAAAATTTCTCGACTTCCAATAATAGAAGGCACTTATCCATTGGACCTTCCATAAATAATTGCATTTGAGAGTGCTGATCAGTTGCTCCGTAGCCTGGAATTGGAGTTAAACCAGTGAAGACTTCTTCACCTTTAGTGTTTAATTTCTTCCCTAGGCTTTCTGCCCAAAGTTGAACAAACCAAAAGCAGAAGTCTCTTAGTTTTGAAGAGTAGGGCATAAATACTGTCTGAGTAATGTCGAAGTTTTTTAGATCAAATAGGTACGAGCATGTGTTTAATAATTCATTATTTTTAACGTCGTCACTGAGGCATTTCTCAGTTGCCTTTTTTGCTCCAGATAAAAGCTGATAAATATCAATATTGGCATATAGAGCTGGAAGTAGTCCAACTGGAGTTAAAACACTAAATCTTCCCCCAATGTCGGATGGAATTTCTAAGGTAGGTATATCCAGATCCTTAGCTAGATCTAGAAGAATACTTTTCTTTGGATCAGTAGCGAAGATAAACCTCTTCTTCCATTGTTCTTGTGTTAATCCTTTATCTTCTAGCCAGTTTATTATTAAGACCATGGCCGCTGTCATTTCAGCAGTACCACCAGATTTAGAAACAAAATAAAAAAGTGAATGGTCTGGATCTATATCAACAAGTTGCTCTGAGATTCTTTCAGGATCTATATTATTAATAAACTCAAAACGAACATCACTCTTACCTAGTGCTGAAACAAGCATTTCTGGACCCAGAGAGCTTCCGCCAATACCAACATGAACAAAAGTCTTAATATCCTTATTTTTGTTATAGAAGTCTTCACACGACTTTGCTAGTTCTGTATTTTGAGCTAATTGAAAAAAGCCAATATTAGGATCTGCAATAATATTCTTAAAAGAGTTAAGTTTTTCTTTTAAAAAGCTCTCACTAAAAAGGGCATTATCTTTTTCAAATGGACTATTTAGTTCAATATTCATTTTGCATATTCCTTCTTAAGGCTTCTTCCAATAACAACTTTTTGAATTTGGTTTGTTCCTTCAACAATTTGAAGTACTTTAGCATCCCTCATAAATCTTTCTACAGGGTACTCACTTGTGTAACCAACCCCTCCAAGAATTTGAACTGCGTCTGTTGTGACTTTCATCGCTGTATCAGTTGCTTTAAGTTTTGCCATACAAGCAATCTTTTGGTTCTTTGTTCCATTGTCAAAGTTTTTTGCGGCTTCTTCTACTAGAAGTCTCGAACATTCTATCTCTGTTGCCATGTCTGCCATCATGAATTGAAGACCCTGGAAGTCGAAAATAGGCTGGTTAAATTGCTTTCTATCTAAAGAGTATTTAACTGCTTCATCTAATGCTCTTTGAGCTAGACCAACAGCAATAGAACCAATAGTTATTCTTCCTCTATCTAAAGCGCTTAGAGCAATTTTAAATCCCATACCTTCTTCTTGAAGAAGATCTTCAGTTGGAACAAAACAGTTTTCAAATATTAGCTCTCTCGTTGGAGAAACTTTCCAACCCATTTTATTTTCTTTCTTTCCATATGAAAAACCTTCAGCTCCATCTCTTACGATAAAGGCTGAGATGCCCTTGTGTCCTTCGACACCAGTTCTTGCCATTACGATATAAGTTTTTGCAATTCCACCTGAAGTGATCCACATCTTAGAACCATTTAATACATAACCACCATCAACTTTCTTAGCCGTTGTTTTTAGTGCTGCTGCATCTGAACCTGAGTGTGACTCAGATAGAGCAAATGCGGCTATCTCTTCACCACTAGTGAGAGCTGGAAGATACTTTTTCTTTTGTTCTTCATTTCCAAATTCAGAAAGAATAGACTGAGACATTACAGAAACAGAAAGTGTTACAGCATAAGATACAGAAGACTTTGAAAGTTCACTTAAAACAACGCAAAGATCTTGATACGTAAGACCTGCTCCTCCGTACTCCTCAGGAATAGTGACTCCTGCAACTCCTAATTCACCAATTTGGTTATAGATGTCCATTCTAAAGTTTTCATTACTGTCATCTTCCTCCATATGAGGCTCAATTTTATCTAGGCAAAATCTCTTTAATTGATTAGATAATTCGACTTGTAATTCACTTAGCACGTAAGTTCTCCCGATAGATTTTTCTTTGTAATTTGAACGGCATACTAGCAAAAAACTCAATGATTTAGCAATATTAGAACCTATATGTCATTGTGTGCAACCTACTTCTAACAACTTAGAAAGGCCTACGGAGATGATTTAAGTAAATAGGATACTCTAGCCTAAGATAAATAGGGAGAACTACAGTCCTACTATTAAATACTTATCTGTTTTATGAGAGATGAAAAAAGCTCTAACTGCTACTTCCTGATGTCGTTTTGTTTACTACTAGTCTCGGATATCTAAAATTTCTAATCTTTTTCCTCTTTGATCGAAATAGAAAAGAGCAGTTCTTTTTCTCTGCTTTTTCCCTTTTAAATAGTCAGAGCAAAGTACAAAATCATTTTCATTATCAATAACGCTTGGATGATTTTCTAGTACTTCAAAGGTGCATTTGGATAGAGATGAGAAGCTTGATCCACTAAGCATGAAGATTACTAAGTCTACTTTATTTGACTCGGACATCTCTTTTGGAAAGTACTTGCTCATACAACTTGAAACATTTGTAAAATACGTACTATTCTTTTCTGTATTTTTACATGCTATGAATTCATCAAAAACATTGTTTCCTTTCTTTTCTTGAAAAACTGAAGCAATCTTTCTTGAAACTTTCTTTTTAAAAGAACCTGAATCAGCAAAAGAAAGGTTTAAGTTTAGTAAAAGTAAACTACTTATTAAAAAATGAACTTTTGTCATTACTTTCCTCGTATATATTATCTCTATTATATTTATATGTTGAATCACTATTTCTTGAGACTTTGAATAAATTATCAAAGTTACTAGAGTCGCACTTTGCACTTTTTGCAACGTTCATTAGACACTTTGGAGAAATAAAGTAATTGGCGCAATTACTACTTGAGATCTCCATGCACTTATTCATTTCCGCAGGGCATGACATCGGAGGTTCTAATCCCTCAAGGTATTTGCTTAAATGCTTTTCTTCGTCAGTTGATTGAATTTTAAAAGAAGTAGGGTGTATTTGCATTCTTCTTCTTCTGTTGTTGTGATTCATAATATCCTTAGGTTCAGTATTTTTTCCAAAAGGATTTTCTACAGCGTAGAAGAATGAACAGTTAACACCTTCATCCCATGAATCATTAACATAGTCCGACCAATCAAAGTCGTAATTTAGTGAGTATTTATTTGTTTTAGGATCACAACTTAATTGAGGGTTGTCTCCATTCAAGAGACCATAATAGAAGCTAAGTCCTGAAAAATTTGCTGCCATATCTCCATAAGACTTTACTCCAGAAGCTGCGAGTCCATACCAGCCATCTTCTAAATCATTACTTTCTTGCATGGATAAAAGAAAAGCTTCTTTAGTCATTCCTTCTTCGATCATCACCTGCATTAGGTCAAAACCCTGGTCAACAAAGTGACCGAGTTTATCTGGTCCAATGACGTGTCCATTTAAATTTAAGGAGCCTTGAAGTCCATAGTTTTTACTATAAATATTCTCTGTCGCTAGCCAGGATCTATCATGATCGTATAGTACCGCGGCACCTTCTTCTGCAAACTCTTCTATTTTAGCATGTGTGCCACCAAGAACATCGTCAATGTGTGAATAGATCCTAGGGATATCCCCATTTTCTATTCTTTTCATATCTTCTTTGCAGCTATAATTTTCATTAATATTTTCAATGATGGATCTTATCTTTTTATTCATTTCATCATTTAAATTGTATAGGTTTGAAGTCTTCTCTTCATCAGAGGCTTTTAAGATCTTTCTTCGACTTGTAAAATTGTCTGTTTCCCAAGACCTACTTAAAGGGCCTATGAGAATTATTAAAATAATGAATGAACCTTTCAAGCATATCTCCTTTTCTTACGTATCGGAGATATTTGATTTTACGTTAGTGGTTGACTGTTATTCTCAGTCATTCTGCAAGGAGGGTGAAAAGAAATTTTTTAGTTATTTAAGTGACTTGAGAGTAATCATAGGCCCTAATTCAATAGGGCCTATTTAAAATTGATTAATTAGCTGTTTTATTTAGTGATAGGAGTTCTTTAGCAATGATCATAATCATTACTTCATTTGTTCCTGCACCAATTTCATTTAGTTTATTATCTCTCATCATTCTTTCAACTGGGAACTCTCTTGAATAACCATATCCACCATGAAGCTGAATTGCATCGAGAGCTATCTTTGTGGCCATTTTTGGAATTTGTAGCTTAACTTGAGCTGCAACCATTGGACCTTTCTTACCATCGTCATATTCTTTAGCCACAGTATAAAGGAATCTTCTCATCATCTCTGTTTCTGTTGCCATTTCTGCAATCATTTTCTGAATCATTTGATAGTTACCAAGAGGCTTACCAAACTGTTCTCTTTCTCCTGCATATTTCACACATTGCTCAACGCAAGCTTGAGCTATACCAAGAGAAATACCTGCAATAGTAATTCTTTCAAGCTCAAGGTTTTTCATCATGTGGTAGATAGAGTCACCTTCATTCCCAACTAGGGCCGTGTGAGGAACTTTACAGTTTTCAAATACTAGTTCGCCTGTAGGGGATGCTCTCATTCCCATTTTATGAATAGGCTTTCCTACAGAAAACCCTTCTGCACCTTTTTCAACGATAAATGTTGATAAGTTCTTTCTCTCTTTTCCTGTTCTTGTATAAACATAGGCTACATCTGAGTACTCAGCATTTGTGATCCACATCTTTGTACCGTTAAGTAGGTAGTGGTCATCTTTCTTTTCTGCTTTTGTTTGAATACCTACTGCATCAGAACCATATTCTGGCTCACTCATACCCATACAACCAATATGTTCCCCAGAGATTAACTTTGGAAGGTACTTTTCTTTCTGTTCTTCTGAAGCATTATTTTGAATATTGTTTACACAAAGAATAGAGTGGGCAAGGTAACTTAAAGTAGAGGAAGCACATGCTTTTCCAAACTCTTCCATTACGATTGTTGCAGCTACTGCACCCATTCCTGCTCCACCATATTTTGGATCTGCAGTAATTCCTAGAACACCAAGTTCGCCCATTTTTTTAAAGGCTTCAAGATTGAATGATTCTTCAGTATCGTGCTTTTCAGCAACTGGAGCTAACTCTCTACGAGCAAAGTCAGCACATAGTTCTTTTATTTGTTTTTCTTCTTCTGTAAAAAACCACATTTAATAATCCTTTTGAATATAAGATCTATTTATTGAGTATCTTCAATGACTTATTGTGAAATTGACGCATGTTTTATATCAAATGGATTAAAACTCTGACAAGTCTTTGGCCCTTCTCCAAATTCTATATAAAAGATGCTTTACATCATTTTAAACAAATTGATAGAATTTTAAGGGTTTAAGGAAACATCATGGAAGAAATTAGTGCAGACACGAGGTATTCATTGAGTCTAACGACACCTGTGACAAGAGACGCAGATGCAGTGTTCCCTGGAGAGAATTGGTTTCTTTATTGGAAAACTTCATCATCTCTATGGAAAACTAAATTAGAAGAATTTAGTAAAGGTGATAAAATATTAGTCCCAGTAAATTGGTCCTTTCATTCTGATACTGGTGACAATTATGATTTTGCTGAAACAAAGCCAGAAACAGATTTAAAAAAATTATTTGATATTGCTTGTGAGTTAGGGAAGGAGATTACTTTTCTTATGCCGCTCACACCCGTTCCATTTTTAGCAAATGGTGGGATTCCACATCTCTTGGCAAGGTCCATCGCTCTTAATAAAGAGGGGATGGCCTATGGAATTATTGATAACGAAGAAAATATAAATAAGCTTTATTCTTTTTATGATCCAAGAGTTTTTCAAGCATATTCAAAATTTTGTACGAAATTTGGACAATATATTTCTAAGAGTGGAATCTCTTCTGATGTGTATGGATATGTTTGTGGCTGCTTAGAGAATGATGAGTATATAAGCTACTTAGATGATTATTCAAAAGTTTTTGAGCAAGCATTCAGTCGATTTTTAAAAGCTAGAGCTCAAAAAGACTCTACTGAGTTTCAAGGTATAAGCTCGATTGAAGAAGAGTATATAGTGAAAAAAGAATTCTCTGACACTATTACTTCTTTGTATTTAGAGTCTTTGAGTGCTGGAGTTGGTGCAAACTGGGAAGGAGTTTTAAAGTTTTCATTCCTAGGTGGATCACTTGAGGACCTTTTAAATAGGATGAGTGCCAACGATCTTAACTCTAAATATTCAAAAGATATTTCAAAAAGTATATCAAGAGGTGTTATCCCATCGTCAATTCTCCTTCCTCATAGAAAGAAAAAAGGCGTATTGGGTAGGCAGCTTTCTGAGATGGTAGAGAGTACATTCTTAAATCAAAAACTGTCTGAAGACGACGTTTATGAAACTGAGTCTGTTCAATTTAAAACTCTAAATGTCTTTAACCTTGTCCGTATTGATGAGAGTTCTAAGATTTGGAATGATCTTGGATTAACAGATTCTCTTTCAACAGATTTCTATAGTTGCTTTTCATATTTGGATAAAAAGTTATTTGAGTGGAAAGAGGGACGTAACGTTTTAGAACAATATTTCTTTGTTCAAGGTGGAGAGTTAATAGAGAGTGATTTTAAAACTATTCTTAAAATATTTATGAATGGTGGAAAGATTATATTAGATAACTCTGGTCTTGAAGAGGGATTAGTAAGAAGACTTGAATCCTTTTTTCTTGAAAATAATCTAGAAGTTGAAAAGGTAAACTTCCTTACAGAAGTTACTTATGCTCAACTTGGAGAAGGGAAATTAATAGTATTTAATGGAGAGAAGTTACTCACTCGTGGAATAAACGATAGAGTAAACTTTTGGAAAAAGTTAATTAGTACTTTTGAAATACAGCACATGAGTATAGAAACTTCTGAAAATGTAGAGGTCTTTTGGCGTACAAGAGGGTCCTCAATTAATGAATTAAATTACGAAGAAGTTAGAAGACTTAGTATCTATAATCCAACAAGCTACAAGAAAAAAGTAAAATTTAAGTTTGCAAAGAACTTTGCTCTATTAAAAATAATTGATGAATTTAACTGTGAATTATCAACACTACCACATGAAATTCAAGGAGAGTTACTACCTGATGGTTCTTTCTCTATTGATTTTGGTGTTTTCTCTTAGGTGAATATATGGACAAGTTAATAGCTATATACAGATTTAAAAATCCTGCCAATGATCTTAACTATTCAAAAGGTTCATATTACTTACTTCATGTCTTAACTAATGAGGGAGCCGTTAAGCCGGACTTGCTAGAAAAGTTTTGTCATGACTATGATGTTGAAAATCCTGCTGAGGAAATAGGACTAGGTCCATTTGAAAGTGTAGATGATATTACGAAGTTTTGTTTTTACATTTGTGATGAGTTAAGACTTCCTTACGTAGGCCTCCTGTCTATGGATGAGTTTAATTCAATTATTGAAGAGTCTTCTAAGGTTAGTGACCTATTAGAAGCACTACATAGTGATGGTAACTTAATTGAAAATATCTCTATCACTCAGAAGAAGTCATTTTTTCAAAAAGTATTCGATAGGAAGTAAGTAGTTCAAAAGTCCTAAGCCTTTGAGATTATAGGAATCGTCAAGAAAAATTGAGGTTCCTCTAGCTTAAAATATTCCAAATCTTTGATATATTTCTATGTAAGAAAGTCAGTTAAAGACAGGGAAGTTATGCGAGCTAATATCATTTACTTTGATGAGAAAATAGAAAATCACATTAAAATACAAAAAGCTATTTCAGATAAATTTAAGGCAACTTATTATAACGATAGAGATCTTCTTATTAAGACTTTATCAAAGAATCAAAATGTAGATCTCATTTTAATTGATGATTACGCTGAAAAAGGTAACTTCTTTGAATTTCTAAACGACCTACTTATTGTTATCGATAAGCTACAGGTTGGCGTTATTCTTTTATCTGCTGAAGATAATGTTGAAAATAGAGTAAAGTCCTTCGATTATGGCATTGATGACTTTATTACGAGACCAGTCTCAACTGCAGAATTAAACGCAAGACTAGAAAATAAGGTTAAGAAGTATAGAAAGCCAAGCGCATTAGAACTTAAGGTCGGTAATCTTATTTTAAATATAAGTGATCAGAAAGCTTATATTGATGGCGAGGATAAGCTGCTAACACCAATAGAGTTTAAGGTACTACTCACTCTCGTAAGAAGTCCTAATCGTCTTCACTCAAAAGATTCTCTTATAAATTCTCTATGGCCTGGAGGAGCGTATGGAAAATCTAAGTCTATTGATACTCATATTTGTAATCTTAGGAAAAAAATTAATACCTTTAACTTTTCGATAAAAGCTACGAAGGGGAGAGGGATTAGTCTTATTAAAGAGCGTCCTGTTATTAGTGTTTAATGAATTTTAACTTTACACTTATTGCATTATGATCTGATCCATTAAGGTCATCATGGACGTTTGAACTTAGAACCTTGATATCTCGGACAAAGATAAAGTCTAGAATAAAACCAAACATTTTCTTTCTAGTGTCATTCTTAAATGTCACTTCTTCCATTCCTAGCTCTTCTGTAATCTCTTTTAGAAAGCCTTGCTTTTCATTTGTCCAAGTATTGAAATCTCCAGCAAAAACAACTGGACCATAATGGGATTTAATAACTATTGAAACATCTTGGAGTTGAGACCTTAGAGCTTGAGAGCTGACAAAATTTATGGCGTGTATATTTACGATAAGTAGCTCTTCGTCACTGCCACTGATTGAGTATTTTGTGAAAAGAGTCATTTTGGGTGTAGAGAGAATAGGCTCTCTTTTTTGACTACGAAGAAACTTTGACCAGCTTGGAGAGTATTTTGAACCTGTTGCTACGCCAGTTCTTTCTCCGCTTTTTTTGTAGATAAATGATGTTGCAGTTATGAAGTCTAGAGATTCAGTATTTGAGAATATATCTACTACTTCAGGTTTCGTTAGCATTTCTTGCAGTAAAAAGAAGTCGTAATAAGGAATTTGAGATTTAAATTGATATTTCCAGCTCTCTTTGTTGGCCTTGTACATATTCCAAACGAAAAGATTAACCGTCTCTTTGTCTATTTCTGTCTTACTTGCTGATCCAAATATTTTAATAACATTTGAATCTTTTGGTACTTGAACTCCAAGCCATGCATTAGCGTTAAGAGCAACACATAGGGTAGTGATAATTAGTAATATATTGAGCTTCATAAAGTCCTTAGATTCTATTTAGTTAATAGTTTAACGAAAGTTTAAGGTATTTTAAATAATGAATTTAAAAACTTGCGTAAAGTCCTCTAAATTGATGTAATTCTTATATGAATAAAAAAAGAGTTTTCCTGCTAGATGATGAACAAGATATGTTGGATACGATTACAGAGGTTCTTGCTAAAGAGTTTCATGTCGTTTCAGAAATCAATGCTTTAAAGGCAATTGAGATCCTTAAAACTGAAAAGTTTGATGCTATTTTGTTTGATATTAATATGCCTATTATGAGTGGATTTGAGGTTTTCAAGGAAGTCTCGAGATCTACAGACCTATCAACAACAGCTGTAATGTTCCTTTCAAGTATTACTAAAGTAGAGACTAAGGTTGAGGGACTTGAGCTTGGAGCTGATGACTATATACTAAAGCCAGTTCTCTCTAGAGAGCTTCTTGCTAGAGTAAATAACAGGATTAGTAGACTCAGTAAGGAAACATCTGCTGTTTATAGACATGGAGCTACTAGGTTAATTATTGACTCCCAAAGGGTTGAAACTAATGGAGCTTTAATAGATTTAACTCCTACTGAGTATAAGATCTTATATACACTGTGGAAAAATGTTGGAAAAATTCTAACTAAAGATCAGATCGCTCAGAGTGTGTGGAGAAGCCAAGATGTTGAACACCACACAATTGATACACATGTATCTAATATGAGAAAGAAGCTCTGCGACCCAACTATTGAGATAAAAGTGATCAAGGCACGTGGGATTCTTCTGAATTTACGAGTGTAATCTTTGCCTGAACTCTTGTGTAAACCCTTAATAAGAGTTATGTATTCCCCTTAATTAATTATTCTGGGGAAACAGCGTGAGTGAAAAGAAAACTTCACTATATTCACTAACTCTTGAAGATCTTAGAGAGTATCTTAAAGAAAATGGCTTTGCTAAATTTGCGGCTGATCAAGTTTATAACTGGATCTTTAAGCGATATGAGTTTGATCCTGATAAGTGGTCTAATGTCTCAAGTAAAATCAAAAATGACTTTATAGAAAAAATGGATATTAATATTCCAAAAATTGTTTGGAATGGTCTAAGTACTGATGGAACAAGAAAGTTTCTTGTTGGAATGAGTGACTCTAATACTGTTGAAGCTGTAGCAATTCCCGCTAAAAATAATAGATTAACTCTTTGTGTTTCTTCTCAGATTGGCTGCGCCATTGGGTGTACTTTCTGTCATACAGGAACGATGGGGCTAACAAGACACTTAACAACTGGGGAAATTGTAGGTCAATACCTTGCTGTTACAAAGTGGCTAAGAGACAATGTGGATGAAGAAGCAAGACTTTCAAATATAGTATATATGGGACAAGGCGAGCCACTCCATAATTTTAATAATGTAAAACAAGCAACAAAAGTCTTTATGGAAGATAAAGGAATTGGTCTTGGACAAAGGAAGATCACACTCTCAACCTCTGGACTAGTGCCACAGATTGAGAAGCTTGAAGACTTTCCTCCTGTCAATATTGCAATATCTCTTCATGCAGCCCACGATAATATTAGAACAGAGTTAATGCCTATTAATAAAGCATATGACCTGACTAGATTATTTGAGGCCATTAGAAAAATTCCTCTTAAAGCACATAGATGGATTACCTATGAGTATATTCTAATTGCTGATTTAAATGACCGTGTAGAGGATTTAGAGGGATTGAGTGACCTTTTAGATAAAGGTGTTTCTAAAGTTAATCTTATTCCTTTCAATGAATATCCAGAATCTAAGTTCAAGAGACCAAGTGATGAAAAAATTAAATGGTTTCAAGATGAATTAATTAGAAGAGGGTATATCTGTACGACAAGAATTACTAAAGGAACTGATATTCTTGCAGCCTGCGGGCAGCTAAAGAGTGAGCACGATAAGCTAAATCTTTGGGCCGATTAGTTTGCTTCTGATGGATCGTAAGGCCACGGCTCAACCGTAGGCTTTCTGATCTTAGATGAAGGCTTTCTTTCTGAGGAAGGACTTCTATCTGCTTCTGGCATTACTTCTTCTTCAGAGGCAACATCTCTATCTGGGAGAGTTTCTTCTTCAACTTTATATTGAGAGTCCCAATTTCCAGTCTTAATTACTTGACCAGAATGGTCAGGGTGTCTCGCTAATTTTAGAGAAGGAGCTTGGTAGCTCTCTGCTGAAGCTCCAAAAGTCACTAGTAATAAAATCGTTGCTAGAATTGTTTGTCTCATATTGACTCCATATTCAATTTCTCAACTATTTATCGACATTATTGCAAAAAACCTTAGGGAATCTTTTGTGTTAAGTTTACGGAACCCATTGTTTTTGGGAAGATATAGGGAATTAATAATTTTTCCAAGATGGAGAATTCAAGTGCAAACTAAAAACAGGGCAGTTATTGGAATCCTTTTAATGGTATTCCTATTCTTTATAATTCTAATGGTCTTTGCGACTTATACAGTAAAAGTATTTAATGATGAGTCTAAAGTGTTTGGCTCCCAGAATAAGAAGGGACAGATCGCTGTGGTCGAGGTTACCGGCGCAATAATGTCTGCTAAGAATACAGTTGAACTTTTAGAGAGAGCTGAAAAGGACACGACTGTTAAGGCCATTATTCTAAGAATTAACTCACCTGGTGGAGCAGTTGGTCCAACTCAAGAAATTTATGAAGAAATTAGAAGAATAGATGAAGCCTACGATCCGGAAGATAAAGAATCTAAAGGTAAGCCAATATATGCTAGTTTTGATGCTATCGCTGCAAGTGGTGGCTATTATCTAGGTGCTGCTACTAGAAGAATTTACGCCTCTGCTGGAACATTAACAGGGTCTATTGGAGTTATAATGAACTTCACAGACCTATCTAAAGTCTATGAGTATTTCAAGGTTAAACAAGTTCCTGTGAAAGCAGGTAAGTATAAAGATATCGGTTCTCCTCATAGATCAATGACAAATGAAGAGACAGATATAATGAACAAGATGATTAAAGTCGTTCATAGACAATTTATGAGAGATATTGAGGCGACTAGAAAAGATAAGCTTAAAAAAGAAATTATCGATTTAGCGCAAGGACAAATATTTTCAGGAGAAGAAGCTAGAGATTTAGGTCTTGTGGATGAACTTGGTGGACTTTGGAAGGCCGGAAGAGCGATTCATAAAGAGTTAAATCTAGAAGGGGACTTTGCCCTTAAATATATTAAGAAAAAGAAGAAGAGTGGTATCTGGGATCTTGTTGATAACTTAGATGAGGCCACAACAAACATTAGATTAAGTACAATGGTAGATTACATGCCAATGTTGATTTTCGGAAAATAGGAAAATAAATTGGAATTATACTTAGAGTGGATTCAAGAATATCTTTTGGCCATCGTAGCAGTGGCCATCATGACTGTTCTCTTCTTTCATTACCTTGTTGAGAAGGATACAGGTGTTAAACTTTCAAAAAGATACAGAAATTCTATATTTGAAGCTCAGTCTAAAGTCTTTTTAAATGCTACTCAATATCTAATTTCAGGTAATAAAGATCTAGCAATTAAAGAAATTTTAAATGCTGTTGATATTAACAGAGAAACGATTGAGACATACTTTGCTCTCGGTGGGTTATTTAGAAGTAACGGTGAGATTGAAAAAGCTATAAGTATACACAGATCACTTATTGCAAGAGAAAATATCTCTGAGTCTCACAGATTAAGAGCATTGAAAGAGCTTGCTGTAGATTTTGATAAAGGTGGCTTTGTTGATAAAGCTGTAGAGACTTATAAAGACGTTCTTAAAATAAACAGAGATCAGTTCGAAGTTATTCAATCTCTTTGTAGAATTTACGAAGATGTCGAAGATTGGGACCAAGCATATCACTACAGAATAATGCTCTCTAAAGTAGGTCATAATAATCAAGCAGAAACGATTTCACATATTCTAGTTCAAAAAGCTAAAATTTACTTTGAAAAAGGTGAGTTTGCTAAGAGTAGGGAAGACTTAGAAGATGCATTTAGGTTTGCTCCTTCTGTTTCAGCAAAGATCTTAAGACTTAGAGTTCAACTACATGACGGAAATTTAGAACAAGCAAAATTTTCACTGCTAGAACTTTTAAAAGAACATCCAATGTACGCATCTTTTATTTTTGAATCTTTAGAAGAAGGTTTTAAAGGTGCAGAGGATGACCAAGAACAATATAGTACTAGACTAAGTATGCTTAGAGATTACTTCCTAGAGCTTGATGACTCAGAGTTTTTAAGTTCTCCGTCAGTAATTCTTTCAAAAGTAAGACTTTTAAAATCAAGAAACCTACTCGAAAGGGCCTATAAGATTATGGAACCTTGGGTAAAAGATCACCCACATACTTCTCAGGCAATCTATAGTGAGTATATTAAACTCTTGATTGATCTCGATAAGAGTTCTGAGGTTGTGAAATATACGAAAGATTTTTTAAATAGTTTTCATCAGTCTTTAACAAAACATTACTGTAATGAGTGTGGTTATAATTCAGATGAAATTTTTTGGCGATGTCCACAATGTCACTCTTGGGAAACAATTCAGTTTCGTTGGAAGGTGTAGTGAAAAAGCTCTTGATTTTATTTTTAGTAATGCAAAGTTCTTTAGCAAAAGATCAGTCTAAAGTTCTTGATAAAGTTATGTATGTGAATAAAATATTTGCACAAGTGCATAAGAATCCTTCGAAGCATTCAATATATCTTACAACTACAGAGTGTGGTCACCCAGTTAAAGTATATAAGTTGGAATCAAAAAATAAGTCTCGAGTTTTATTTAATAGAACTTGGAAGATTGTTAAAGTTGGCTCTTATGATGGCTATATGAATGAAGAGTACCTTTCAGATACAAAAGTGAAGTGTTTTCAGGACAAGTACCCAAAGTTCTTTGATTCTCTAGGGCTAGAGATCAATGAGATGTTTTATTGGGGAAAACTCTATGATCAGTATGTAACTGGTAAATCGAGGGCCAATTAATATGAAAATTACACTAGTGTTGTCTCTATTAATGTTGTGCCTGTCAGGACTCTCGGCTGAAAAGTCAAAAGAAGAAAAAGAGAATGAGCTAATTGATTTCTCCAAGATAAAAGATGTTATAAAGAGTGATGGTCTAGAAGAGGCCGCTCGTAAAAAGTCTTTAATTGCACTTGATAAGAAAAAGAAAAGACTAGAAAAAGATAGGTCTCGCTATAACTTTCCTACAGAGGAAGACTTCTGGCCTTTCATTAGTGAATATTGGCTTGTTAAAAATGCATCAATTTTAAAATGGAATGTTAAAAAGCCAGACTATGGATTAGATGAATCACTAGAGCAATTGCTTCAAAGTGTAGGTGTCTTTGAAGTGAAATTTAGAATTCTTCTTGTTGATTCTCCAAATGTTTTTCACTTTGCTCTACCTTATAAAAAGAATGAAGTTCTATTTTTACTATCAATTCCATTTATAAGAACAATGGACCTTACTAAACTTGAGATTTCAATCTTATTGTTTGAGGACTATATTCGAATTAAGCAGGGCTTCTTCGAAGAGATGGCAATGACTAAAGATATAAAGTCGGTACTGTCATCTAACTTTCAAGGTAAGAAATTTGATAAGACTTCTCTAAAAGGTATTTTAGAGCGATACGATCAGATTATTTTAACTGAGGGATTCAATTTTAAGCAGCAATTTACTGTAACTAAAGAGATGGAAAAAATTCTAAAAAATAATTTAAAATTTTGGAATTCGTACTTTTCACTTCTAAAGAAAATTGACAACCTCGTGAAGGGAAATTCTCTGTATGAGCAATATATTAAAATTTTTCCATCTCCTGAGCTTCAGTTAAATTGGTTGTCACCAAATTAGTATGAAAGTTAAGTCTAAACTAGAAGAGAGAAATAGATTTCTCATCCATTTATCCTTTATTGTTTTTTTCTTAATTCTTAATTGGGGAGTGTATCTAATTGTCTCTTCAGTTATTACTTTTTTTCATCTTCAATTAGATCATTCATTAAATATTGTGGAGAATTGGAATTTTGATCAAGGATGGGAAATAGCCTCATTTGTTAAAATAGTATCTTTCTTTATAATAGCAAAGTTTATATCCATTAGATCAACATCTAGAAAACCTCTAAGAACATTCTTTATAGATCATTACAAAGTTCCAAGAAGAACTCTTTTTACATTAATTGTATTCAATATAATTTTTTCTATTACGTTCTTGAAGCCACTTATTGCAGAAAGAGTGACATTTGAATTTTTCAAAATATTTTCTTCATATATAGGTTCATTTATCTATCTTTTTACTGAAGTCATATTCTTATTATTTCTTCAAAATATTTATAAAGTCTCAGGTAAGAAGAAAGTAATTGAAACAATACTTTTTATTACACTTAGCTTTATTCTTAATGCGAATGTATTTACACACTCTAGCTATGCCCATATATCCTTACCATTTTACTTGACTTTATGTTTTGTTGCTTCGTATTGGTCAAAGGGGAGCTGGAGTTATCCTCTGCTTATTCTTGTAATGTTTATTTGCCCTCTAATTTCTCTATTTGGAATAGATTTTATTTGGGGAAGTGATTTTTCATATTTAATTCCTACTCAGGAACCTTCTGCTCTTCTTTTTCTGGCCCTTACTACTGTATCAATTGGATATATGTATTATGTTGGGAAGAAAAATCTAACATTTGATGAGGATGTATAAAGCATTGCCGGTTGCAGCTTTCTATTAACAGTATAAAATAAAAGTAATACTTTTGACTAAAAAATTAAGGAGTTCATTTTGACTACAGGTGAATTAGATATCGTTCAAATTATGTTAGAGGCCAGTCTTGTTGTTAAGACCGTTCTAGTTTCTTTAGTTCTAGCTTCTATTGTTTCATGGGCAATTATTCTTAAGAAGAAAAGATTATTAAAAGAGCTTCAGGCAAATAGTAAAGATTTTCTTGATGTATATAAAAACTCGACCTCTCTTAAGGAAGTTATGGAGAGTTGTCACAACTTACCAATCTCTCCTTATAGATCACTATTTACACATGGCTATATAGAACTCTCTAAACTGAAAGATGTTTTAGGTGAGGATAAAGAAAAATTAGAGCAACATATTTCACAATACGGATTAACGTTTCTTGAAAGAGGGATGAAAAAAGGTGTTCACGAGATCAATGTTGAACTTGAGAAGTTTTTATCAACTCTAGCGAGTATAGGTTCAATTTCTCCATTCGTAGGTTTATTTGGAACTGTTTGGGGAATAATTGGATCATTTACGGGACTTGCTGGTGGAGGGGCAACTTTAGATGCAGTTGCTCCAGGTATTGCTGAAGCTCTAGTTGCAACAGCTGTTGGTCTTGTTGCCGCTATACCTGCTGTTTGGTTCTATAATCAGTTCAATAACGATAACTCTAAAGTTCAGTCTGAAATGGAAAGCTTTGGACAAGAATTTTTAAATGTAGTTGAAAGATCTTTAGCTAAGTAGGGATAGTATGGCGTTTGATATTGGAAATAAGAAAGGTGCAATTTCAGATATAAATGTAACTCCATTTGTTGATGTGATGCTTGTTCTTCTTGTTATTTTTATGATTACAGCACCTCTTATGTTAAATGGAATAAAACTAGATTTACCAAAAACAAAAGAAGTAAATCCTATAAGTCTAACAACAACTCAAGTTGTTCTTTCCTATACTTCTAGTGGAGACTACTACATTGGTGAAACGAAAGTTCTACGTGGTGAAATAGTCTCTGAAGTCAAAAGTTTATTCACTAAGAATAAAACAGATACTCTTTTTTTAAGGGCAGACTTTGGAATGAAGTATGGAGATGTTGCTAATTTAATGTCTCACTTAAAGAGAGAAGGGATTCTTAAAGTTGCATTAGTTACGGAGATTGAAAAGAAATAATGAATATTAATACAGTAAATAATAAGACATTTAAGTATTATTTCAGCTGGTCATTCTTTTTCCACCTAAGTGTTGTTGCGCTCTTTTTTCTATTTGGAAAACTTGTTCACGATAAAATTCAAAAGACTAAAGACTATAATTTAAAATTGATCTCTGCTTCTGTTAAAGTTGATATGGTTGCAATGCCAAAATTTACCCTAAAGGAGCTTAAGACGATGCAAGCTCCTGCTAAGGGAGAAGTTCCTGTTGAGAAGCCTTCAAAGAAAGCCGCTGAAGTCATCAATAAGGGTGATACTGTCTTTGAAAAGAAAGTAAAAAAGCCAAACTTCTTAGATATGATGAAAGGTCTATCTAAGAAAAAGGTCACAAAAACAAAGTATAAAGAAGTTGAGAAGAAGGGATCTAAACAAGGTGTTGGGATCGATTCAAATACTTTGAAGAAGCTAGTTGCCGAAGGGAATAAAATCTCTAAGGGTGTAGCGCTTTCTGGAACAGGTCGATCTGATCAAGAACTTACTGAGTTTCAAATGTATGCTTCTACTGTTTCGGCACAAGTTAAACTTCATTGGAAGCTTCCAGGATTTCTTTTAGATAAAGATTTGAAATGCAGAATTAGAATATATTTAAAATCAGATGGCTCACTACTTAGATCTGAAATTTTTGAAACAAGTGGTGAAAAAGAATTTGATACTCGAGCAATGAAAGCAGTTCAGCTTGCAGCTCCTTTCTCTACTGTCCCTGTGGCAAGTAAAACAAATGCCTTGAAAGGTGAAATTGTTCTAGGATTCCCACTATAGGAGTGATTATGAAAAAGTTAATTAGTTTAATGGCAATATTGTTATCATTTTCAGCTATTGCACAGCTTAATATTGTGGCCGTAGGTGAGGCTGAATTAGAACTTTCTAAGGTTGAGGTCGCTAAGCCTATTCTTCAGGGCGGAGTTACGGGAAATTATATCTCAAGTGCTTCAACTATCATGGATGTTATTAGAAATGACTTTTCATTTTATATGAAGAAATTTTCCGTTAAAAAGGAACTTTCATCAATAGGTGAAGGAAGTCTAAGCTATTCTTCCTTTAAGACTCAAGGGGTGAGCTATGTTATTAGAGGATTTTTTCGTCAAGACAATACTGGCCTAAAGGTAAAGCTTTCGGCGCATGATATTGGTAAAGGAGAAAGTGTTGCAGAGAGAGAGTATGTTTATTCTGGCTCTAATCCTCGTGAGATAGCACATAAATTCGCTCAAGCTGCTTTTGAGTCTATTACAGGCGAAAAATCTATATTCAATTCAAAGATGATTTTTGTTTCTGATAGGCATGGAACTAGAAAAGATCCTGTGAAAGAGCTCTATATGATGGATTTCGATGGTGGGAATAAGAAAAGACTTACTCGTCATGGAGGAACTGTGATTTCTCCTGCGGTTTCTCACGATGGTACAAAGGTTTTGTACTCTCTGATTGAAAGTGGAAACAGCAAGCATAGAAACATCAACTTGAGAGTTTACGACTTGAAAACTGGTAGGAATTCACTTGTTTCTAGCCGTAGTGGGTTAAACTCTGGAGCTGTATTTATGCCAGGTGGAGAGTCTATACTGCTTACGCTTAGTCATGTTGGGAACGCTGAAATTTTTATCATGAATCTAAAGACAAAGGCCCTAACGAGATTAACTAATAGTTACTCACCAGACGTTGATCCATCGATTAATACTAACGGCTCTATAATGACGTTCCTTTCTGGTAGAGCAGGGAAGCCTATGATTTACACTATGGATATGGCGACTAAGAAGGTTAAAAGGATTAGTTATGTAGGTAAATTCAACGCTACGCCTCGATTTGCGCCAGATGGTAAGACAATAGCCTTCAGTTCTTGGTTGGACACTCGTTTTGATATCTTTAGAATTGACAGTGATGGTAATAATTTAGCTAGGTTAACTAAGGACTTTGGTTCTAATGAAGACCCTACTTATTCAAATGATGGACAGTTTATAGCCTTTTCAAGCCAGAGAGTCCTCTCTAGGACTAGGGCCGTACAAAATATATACATAATGGACAATGATGGAGAAATTATAGGCTCAATCACCGAAAATTTTGGAAATTGTACAACTCCTAGATGGACTAAGTCCCTGTAATAGCGAAAATTAGTAAAAAAAATGAACACTTGAGCTTTTTAGTCTTGTAAAAAATTCAGACGCAGTGTATTATTTTCTTAGATTAACGCATAGCGATACTAATTAAATAACACATAAATCTGACTAGGAGATAAACAATGACTGAGATACTGGCTAAAAACTCTACAAGAATTGAAGAACTATCGTCTATCTTATTATCAACTCTTGATGAGCAGGTATTTTTTAACGAAATCTCAAAATGCTTAAAAGATATCGTATTAGGAGATAGAGTTAGAATCCTTAGAGTCAGAGAAAATGGTTCTTGTTTACTAGTTAGCGAAAACGGAAAATCAGTTAAGAATGGTCAGATTGTTGAAAAAGGCTCAGGAATTGCTGGAAATGTTTTAAGAACAAAGAAAGCATACTTTTCAAATAATATTTCAAGAGATCCATTATTTTCAGCAGATGCTGACACAGATACTGTTGCTGAATTATGCTTACCACTCGGTTGTGATGGTTTCATGATTGGTACAATCCATATCCAAGCCTTATCAGAAGAGAGAACATTCTCTAGAGAAGATATTACAGATGTATTAGAGATCCTAGCAGCAATTGAAAAGCCAGTTAAGAACATGAAAATCTATCTTTCAGCCAAGTTTTTAAATGAGTCATTATCAAGACAGATTGAAGCCAAAGAAAAAGAGCTTGAGCAGAGTAAATCAAGCGTAAATATTTTAGATTCTTATAGAATTGAAGAAAAAGATATCATTGGAAAATCAGATTCAATGAAAGAGATTATCAGAGTAGCAGATAAGGTAGCAGCTGTTGATGTTGCAACATTAGTCTTAGGTGAGTCTGGTACAGGTAAAGAAATGATTGCTAGAAGAGTTCACTGTAGAAGTTCTAGAAAAGAAGGAGCATTTATATCTGTTGATTGCTCATCTTTAAGTGAAGCTCAATTAGAAGTAGAGTTATTTGGTGAAGAAGCAAGAGACTTTACTGATGCACAAAGTGCAAGAATTGGTCTTATTGAACAAGCTAATAATGGAACAATCTTCATTAATAATATCGAGTCAATGCCAGTAATGATCCAATCAAAACTGATTAAGTTTATAAATGAAAAAATGGGCTTTAGAGTAAGAGGACAAATTCCTTTCAGATCAGATGTTAGAATTATTGCTTCAAGTGCAAGAGACTTCTCTGAACTAGTAGAGAAGGGATTATTTAGAGAAGATTTATTTTACGCCCTAAATACAATGTCATTAAGAGCACCAGCTCTAAGAGAGAGAATAGAAGATATCGAAATGTTAGCTTCATTCTTCTTGAATAAAGGAAAGGATGCTGATTTACAAAAATCATTAGCACCAGGTGCCTTGAAGTCACTTCAAGACTATCACTGGCCAGGTAACGTTAGAGAGCTTCAGTCAGTAATGGAAAGAGCATTTATTCTTTCTGATGGAATGATTGTAGAAAGAGACCACTTATCAGAAAGTGTATCTCAAGCAGAGAAAGTAGAAGAAGTAAGTGATTCAAAAGTTATAGAGTTTAGTGAAATGACTCTTGATGAATTAGAAAGAAGACATATTTGTCATACTCTAGAGCACCTAGGTGGAAACAAGACAAAGACTGCTAAAACTTTAGGTATTACAGTTAAGACTCTTTACAACAAGCTTCACTCATACGGAATGATTGAGCCAAAAGAAGCTTAATCAACCAAGAGTAATGAATAAAAATTAAATTTGAATTATTGAAATATACTAAGTATTATTTAAGTTCGCTCCAAAAGTAATTTTGGAGCAATTAAGTTCTTTTAAGGAGGAACCGTGAGTACGACAACTACAGATACATCTACATTAGAGAATAAAGGTATTAGAAATTTTCGTACTGCTGCAGATATTGAAAACTTCTACCGTTTTGTTCAAGAGAATGGTTTAAGAAGAGAAGCTCAGCTTGTATTTTCAGCATTAGTAACTAATTTAAAGTTAAAAGAAAAGAAAGAAAACAGAAAGAAGAAAGCTAAAGCTAAAAGAAAGCAGAAGCTACAATAAAATTAAATCCGGTCGGTAAGACCGGTATTCTTTTTTAAAAGAGAATTCCTGAGGTAGAACATGGATGTTACTAAAAGGGGAAGAGTTGTCTTCGACCCTATCTACGGCTTTATAAAGCTTACACCTGTTGAATATGAAATCATTCACTCACCATTCTATCAAAGATTAAGATGGATAAAGCAATTAGGGTTTAGCTTCTACGTTTTTCCTGGTGCTGAACATTCTCGCTTTGGTCACTCTATTGGTGTTATGTTCAATGCACATAAAATCTTACAATCTTGTTCAAGAGCTGTGTCTGATGAAGAGCTAATGGATGAGAAG
>NZ_JBFGYP010000027.1:0-32945 GCF_041587335.1 Halobacteriovorax sp. | reverse complement strand
GAATTTCTTAACGTCTCCACCCATTGCATTTGCAAGAGTTACAGAAATTGCTGCTGTTAATGTTGTTTTACCGTGGTCAACGTGCCCAATCGTACCAATGTTTACGTGGGGCTTACTTCTGTCAAAAGATTCCTTTGCCATGACTAAGTCTCCTTAAAAGCTTGTTATATGAATCATGTTTAATATCAAAAATGAGTACAAAGTATCAACGAATATCGAGTCCATGACAAGAGAAAAAATCTTCCATCACAACTAAAAACAGGCCGAGTACCAACGCATTTCACTATAATCATCAAATGATTTACAATTTTACTTATCTAACGTCAAATAATTAAAGACGTTTTCGACAAAAAAGGCACGAACTTGAGTGTTATTTGATAAGATCTGTAAGTTTTATTCTAACTCTTACTTTGAATACAGAAAATACTCAACCGCTCTAAAGGCGCAATCCACTTTCGAGGCATTTGTTTTAGTTTCATCTTCAAAGCATTTTTCTTTAGACTCTTCCACTAAAAGCTGCTCCTCAACAACTAAATTTTCTTTACACGCTTGGTAAGCTCTCATCCCTAAGATGACGACAGCTTCATTCTCTACATAAACTTCGAGGGCCCCCTCGTGATTTATCGTAGCCACTCTACATGTTTCACTTACAGCAAAAATATTATGCGACAAAAAGAAAGCAAATAAGATTAATTTCACAGTAACTCCCCGTGTGTAAAAATCATTTATCTATTTGCTTGTTTGAAACGACAATTGTTTTGAAAATTTTACGTTAAAGAATATGGAGCTTGTGACGGGAATTGAACCCGTGACCTCTTCCTTACCAAGGAAGTGCTCTACCACTGAGCCACACAAGCACACTTCTAGACATGCTAGCTATTCAATATTAGGTGAGTCAAGTCAAATATATGAACTAGCGGCAAAGTGGAAATTTTCTTACAAGCTCTCCTATTGGACCGCCTGTACTACTATGAGCTGGCCTGAGCTTTTCCCAATAACTATTTGTTGGGAAGATACGCCCATTAGCTTTGTACATCCCTCTTCGACCCTTTAATAGCTCATTCATTATATCCATACTGCAAAGTATTTGGTTTCTTGGCTTAATCGTATCAGTTTCCCCAGAAGGAAACTTACAGTTCTCACCACGCCATGATCTATTTTTTTTCAAAGTATTAAGCTGAAATAACCCTCGCGGTCTATCTGAACTATTTGGAACTGCTCCTGTATTAACTTGATTCTTATCGCAAGAAGACTCTACCTGAGCGATTGAGGCCATCATCCAAATCCAAAATCTTTTTCTTTCCTCTGTATTAAGATTATACCAATTTGGACAAGTTCTTGGCTGTGCAGTCATTCCCCTAACTTCATCATCTAAAAAGTTACTGTCCTTACCGCCCTTTTCTTCAATATAGTCTGTAATGATTTTTCCCCACTCACCTTCTTCACCATTTCTTTTAATGAACCCTGTACATTTTTCATTAAAATAAACCCCATCTCTACGATGATCTAGTGGTAGTGAACTAAAACTTCTGTGCTCAGATGTTCTACAATCATGACAGCTACCATCAGGTGCCTTAGTCGCATTATTTATTTTTTTATTTACTCTTTCGATACTTATAATATCGCTCAAAGACCATGATTTTACACTCGTAAGCAGTAGTAGTGTAAGGAGAAGATTCTTCATATCTTTTCTCCACTTTTATTTTTCTTAAAAGTACACTCTATTTTCGACTCTAAACTTTTATAGATAATTGTGTTCTTACTAAAATGAATTTCCTGAGTAGATATACCTTCTTCTGAGACATTCTTACCTTCACACTTATGTACCTTAGTTACTTGTCTCAATAAGCTTTTTGAATACTCGTAGGTTTCTGTAACTGTACAATGGCCATCTTCTTTCATATCAATACTTGATTCTACAAATGGACCAAAGAACAGTTTATTCGATAGGATTAGACCCTCTTGAGGCTTCTTAGAGCTAACAAAGTCCAAACGACCCGCTCTACAAAACTCACTCGCCTTACCAACAAGGTCATAGCTTCCAACATAATTAGCTACTACTTTTAAAAAACTATCTTTTGATAATGACTCTGCACTAACCCCTATAGTGAACAAACTCAAAGTCAGAACAATTTTAAAAAAAGTATTAAATAATGAAGACATCTTAACCCCTCCCAGGAGCATCAGAGATATCATATCATTTTTGGAAGGGTTTCTTTAAAAAGGGAAAAAAAAAGCCTATCCGAAGATAGGCTTTTTTTGGAGCGGGCGACAAGGTTCGAACTTGCGACATTCAGCTTGGAAGGCTGACACTCTACCAACTGAGTTACGCCCGCATAATTATGAATTTTTCCATCCACTTATATAACGAAAGAAGATGGTGGCGAAAGATGGATTCGAACCATCGAAGGGATAACCCGACAGATTTACAGTCTGTTGCCTTTGGCCACTCGGCAATTTCGCCATTTAAATGGAGCTGGTTATAGGATTTGAACCTACGACCGCCGGTTTACAAAACCGGTGCTCTACCAACTGAGCTAAACCAGCATATTCCCAAAATTTAAATTTGTTAAGTATTTTTTTAACAAATTTTGATTTGATCCGAAGATTTAAATCGTTTCGAGAACTGAATTTATAATAGGTTCCTCTCTTAAAATCAACACTTTTTTTACTTTTTTTACATTTTTTTTAAATAAAATATTTATTATTTAAGCCAACGCTCCATAGCAATTGCCGCAGCAACTGAAACATTTAATGATTTTATTTTCCCTAAAGGCTCTATCGCAACTCTATGTTCTACAACTCGTGAAACAGCATTAGACATTCCCACATCCTCTGCCCCGAGAACTAATGCGACATGCCCCTTAAGGTCTAAGCTTTCTCCGTTTCCACTAGCATGCTCAGAGAAACCAATCACTGTTACATTTTTTTCAATTAGTTTTGTAATCGCTTTTGGAAGTGAAGAGCAAATAACTATATCTACATGCTCAATTGCACCTGAGGCGATTCTGGCAAACGAGGGACCTGTTCCAAAGTGACCCTTCGCCCCTGTAACAACACAATTTACACCATAAAAAGCTGCAGTTCTCATGATTGCAGCAGCATTATGAACATCTGTAACCTGGTCAAGACATAGAATTTTATATCTATCAGACTTCTCAATCTCTTCATAAAGCCAAGCAAGATCATAAGTTTCAACAGGATCAACAACCATAAAAATTTGAGACGGAACTCTTTGGAAAGACATCTCTAGTTCTTTATAGAATTGCTCTGCCATCTTCTGAACTTCATGAGGGCCAACAGTCTTAATGTCAAACTGTTTTAACTCTCTATCAAGCCTAGTCTTCTTTCTAAACTCTTTTAAACCATCTTGGGTTGCTATTATTTTTCTAACTGAGCCTGGTCTACAAACAATTGCTTCTGCAATACTATGAATTCCTACAATTAAATCAAATGTACTCATTTGTTTTCCTTAATAAGCGACTTTATCTTATCAACGACTTCACCTGGAAGTACTTTGAAACTTTCGCCACTTTTTCTTATTCTTATCTCTAGCATTCCGTCATTTTTAAAGTCACGCTCTCCAAATACAAGTTGGATAGGTAATCCTAGAAGGTCTGCATCTTTAAACTTAAAACCTGCTCCCGCTTTTCTATCATCAAAAACAACTTCTACACCGGCCTCTAAGAGTTCATTATATATACTATTTGCTAGCTCTTTATTTTCTACAGACTTAGTAATCTCAGCAAAGTAAACATGATAAGGCGCTAATGACATTGGCCAAACGATTCCCTTCTCATCATGGTGCTGCTCAACAGCCGCAGCAATAACTCTTGTTACACCTATTCCGTAACACCCCATAAGAGGAAACATTGTCTTTCCATTATTATCTAAAACGGTTGCACTCATTGCTTTAGTATATTTATCTCCAAGTTGGAAAATATGCCCAACCTCAATACCTCTTCTGATATCGACAACTCCTTGACCATCTAATGTTAAGTCACCCTTCATCGCGTTTCTTAAATCAGCTGTTTCGAAGTTTACAACATCTCTTTTTGGTGAAAGGCCCTGAAAATGAGTGTCTACTTTATTAGCACCAACGGAATAAGAAGCTTCAAGGTCTACCTGTGAGTCAAAAACAACCCTAGCTTTTGCCTCCAAAGCATGCGGACCAATATAACCTTTAATGAAACCTTCAGACATTAATTCACTATCTGTTGCTGGTCTTAACTCATCACTCTTTAAATATGCTGAAAGTTTTAATTCATTTAATGAATCATCCCCAAGAAGCAGAACGAGAACTGTTTCAACTTCATCACCTACAGTAGACTTGTATACAAGAGACTTTAAAGATTGCTCTTGCGGTACTTTTAAGAAAGTACAAACATCCTCAATTGTTCCCATATTTAGAGTTTCAACTTCTTTAATCGCTACAATATCTGTATCGAGCTTTAAGTTTGCTCTCTTTGTTTGGGCCTTTTCAATATTCGCTGCATAGCCTGTTTTTGAACAATAAATAACTTCATCTTCACCAGTGTCAGCAATTACTTGAAACTCATGAGTTTTCTGATCGCTATCTGCCATCGCTCCACCATCAGCTTCAACGGCACTAAACTCCAATCCTGCTCGAGTAAATATTGCTTCATAGGCCTTATATATTCTATCGTAAACCTCATCTAAAGACTCTTTATCTGCATGAAAGCTATATGCATCTTTCATTGTAAATTCACGCCCTCTCATTAAGCCAAATCTTGGGCGAAGTTCATCTCTAAATTTTGTATTAATTTGGTATACCGTTACAGGAAGGTTTTTGTATGACTTAACTGTCTTTCTAAAAATATCTGTAACCGCTTCTTCGTTAGTTGGTGATAAGCATAGGTCGCGTCCCCCCTTATCTTTTACTTTAAGCATTTGATCACCCATAGCATCCCAACGACCTGACTCTTGCCATAATTCACCAGGAGTAACCATGCTCATTAAGATTTCGTGGCAACCTGCTTTGTCGAGCTCTTCTCTTATAATTTGCTCTATCTTACGAATTGCTCTGTATCCAAAAGGAAGATAACTGTAGAGTCCAGAACCCATTTTATGAATAAGCCCAGCTCGTACCATCAATTGATGTGATGGTATTTCTGCATCTGCAGGAACTTCTTTATATGTTTGCCAAAATCCTGACGATAACTTCATCTAATATGTCCTTGTAATCAATTTTCTCAATGAATTTTAACCTAGATACACAACTTTAGATAGCCTTACAAGCCCTTTGAAATCTCAATAGGCCCTTCCCTCTGCTTTTTATACAAAAGCATTATTTAGTACTCAGTTTGTTTATACTTCTACTACTTTATGAGATCTTTGCTTTTTTTTAGAAAGATTACTCTGAAGAGAGCTCAGCATCTTCGAATCTTCCTCTAGACGTTTTGTTATATCTTCTATTTCTCTTAATTGTTGAAGACTTTTGTTTGAAGAATCGTCTATTGAAGAGAGAGCACTAGAAAGCTCACTTACCCCATCACACTGCTCATCAGCACCTTCAGAAATGATATTTAGTGAAGCTTCTTGATTTACAGAGTTACTTTCTACAACAATAAAAGACTGCTTTAACCTATTATTTATATCCTCCCAACTTGTAAAAGCATCCTCTAGACGGCTCTGAAAGTCTGATAATTTATTTGATATTGTTCCTACTGACTCACTAAGTTTATTCCTACTATCTTCAACAATTTTACTAATCTCTTCAGAGGCTCTCCCAGAACTGGTTGCCAAACCACCAATTTCCTCAGCGACTACAGCAAAACCTTTCCCTTGCTCACCTGCTCTAGCAGCCTCTACAGATGCATTAAATGAGAGAAGCTTTGTTTGAAAAACAATATCGTTTATAATTCCTGTCTTTTCACTAATTGTATTTACTGAATCAACTACAGACTGCAACTGTGAAGCTGATAAAGACTGTAGATCTTCCATCTGATTTTTAATTTCGTTTAGTGATTCAAGAAAGCTCTCTCCATCTTTTATAACTGCAGAACTTTCTCTAACAGAGCTCTGTGTCTGCTTCATTAGGTCCAAGGTCTCTTCTATTTTTTCTTTTGTTTTGATCGCCATCTCAGATATTCGGCTTGCACCTGTTGAAATTTCAGAGATAGCACTTGAATTACTTCCAGTAAGATCTAAGAGAGTTGAGCATGATTTACTCGAAGATTTTGAGGATGAGTCAATACTTACAACCAGTGGTTCAATTTCTATTTGAATCCGATCTTGCAAGTCCAAACTCTTCTTAAACTGATTCGAAAGAAAGAAGCATGCTATAGACTCAACCACAACAAAAGCAGCATGAATAATAACGATATAAATACTAGCATTATAATTAAAAACACTTTCAGGTAAAAAGTAGAAGAATGATACATGATGGATAGCCGCAGTTAAAGCTGCTGCGACAATCGTATAAGGGTTAGCAAAAATTGAGAGAATTCCAATAAAAACAAAAATATGAAAGTGCCACTCAATCATTCCTTTACCTAAATGAATCATCGTTGCCGATAACGCCATTGAACTAAAGCCCATTAGAATAGCCGGAACATTTAAATTTTTAAAAACTAGTTCAAATATCTTTTGCCCAACAAATAAGACAAGTGGAGCTCCAACAGCAATCGATACCTCAGTGTCAAAGAAGTTTGCCATATAAAGAAATACTGGAATATGCAAAAGAATAGCAATATTCATTATTTTCAAAGATTGCTTTAAATTTTTCTCATATATCTTCATCCTATATCTCCCTATACTTCAAACCAAATGGATCAAGTAGTTTTTTATATTCCTTACTTACAGCGCATCCAATAACTGGTTTAGAGCTTATAGTTCTTCCTTTTTCCAACTCTGCAATATATCCCGCAACATTTATATCAGTGAAAGGGGTTATCGCTTGCTCACTATAGCCGCCGACATATTTTGTAACTTTATTTTTGTTGTATATTACAAGAAGAGGCACACCACGGACTGAGCCCTTATCTTGTTTATTTATTGTAGATGAAAGCAAAGATAAAACTTCGTAACCTTTATTTTGCAATTTTGAACTCATTGAGTCTTGATGATCATCAAAGAGAACTACTGTTTCCTTAATTTCTTGAGGATCATATGGGGCCCTACTCATTAGATGATTGAAAATGTTTTTTGAACAGCTACAAGCTGGGGTTAGAAAGTGAACAACACCATAACTTTTAATATTTGAAGAGTAGTTTTCTATAGATAAAGCAGTAGGTTCACTCGGGGATAAGTTTACATAATGCCAAGAGTGCATTACTCCAACAACTGCTGAAACACTAACCACCCAAATAAATAGAAAAGAATACTTTAAAAAAACCATTCCTAATTATCGGCTATAATAGTTAGCGAAATTACAATCGCAGACTATAAATAGTACAAATAGACCATTTATGCCTATTAAAAAAGAGTTATTTACACTTAAAAAGCTATAAACATCTGTATTTGCGTTTTACTTTTTTAAAATTATTGCCATAGTTAGTCTCGAGATACAAACCAACTCTTCCTCTTCGTTAAATATCCTAATATCCCAAACGTGAGAACTCTTTCCTATATGTACGGCCTTACAAATGGCTCGAACTAGCCCAGAGCGGGCACTCTTCAAATGGTTTGCATTTATACTCTGCCCAACAGCTGCAAACTTAGAGTTATCTACAGCTAAATTAGAGGCAATACTCCCAACACTCTCGGCAAGAACACAGGAAGCTCCCCCGTGCAATAAACCAAAAGGCTGCTTAGTCTTTTCATTAACAGGCATAGTTGCTTCAAGGCCATCAGAATTTATGGCCGAAACCTTAATGTCTAGAAAGCCAGTCATGCTCTCTAACCCCATTTTATTCACTTGTTCTAGCTCGTAATTCCTAAACCATATACTCACAGATACCTCATTTTATTGGCAACAATATCAATTATTTACAAAGTTAGCCTTTAAGAATGTCTCATAACTATACAGTAACTGGAAACATTACAATTTGGCTAAATTCTAATTCAAAAATAGACTACAATCTGTTAAATATCCTTTTCTTAGAATTTGGATATAAAAAGGCAATATTTTCTTACCTCAAGAAAAGTTAAGAATTGTCAGGTATCATAAGTATTTGAGTTGCCATATGTGACACACAAGGTTATCTTGATAACTCAATGAAATTTGGAAGGTAAATGATTTATCAACGTACATTAGCAAAAAAAGTTGAAGTTACTGGAATTGGTATTCACTCAGGAAAAAAGGTTACAATGAACCTCTACCCTGCTGAAGCTGATTACGGTATTCAATTTAAAAGAGTAGATCTTAAAGACGCACCCGTCCTTAAGGCCGAAGCTATGTCTGTTGGAGCAACAGAAAATAATACAACCATTGGTGGTGGTATCAATGCTGTTCACACAGTAGAACACCTTCTTTCAGTTCTATACGGACTGGGAATCAACAATGCTTTTATAGAAATAGATGGTCCAGAAGTCCCAATTATGGACGGATCTGGTGCATCATTTGTTTTTCTATTAAAAGAAACAGGAATACAAACTTTAAACAAGTCTAAGAAATTTCTTGTTGTCTTAGAACCTGTAACTGTTGAAGTTGATGACAAATGGGCAAGAATTGAGCCTGCATCGAAACTTATTATAGATTCAACAATTGTATTTACTCACCCATTAATTAAAACTCAGCAAAAGAGTTTTGAATTTTCGTGTGAAAACTACATCAAAGAAATTGGTAGAGCGAGAACATTTGGTCTACTACGTGATGTTGATATGCTTAAAAGAAAAGGCCTTATTAAAGGTGGTTCTCTAGACAACGCTATTGTTCTCGATGAATTTAAAGTTGTAAATGGAGAAGGCTTAAGATTTGCTGATGAATTTGTTCGTCATAAAATCTTGGATACAATTGGTGACATAAGTCTTTTAGGCTATGAAGTTGCTGGTAAAATTACGACATTTAAATCTGGTCACAACCTACATAACCTTCTTTGCAGAAAGCTCTTAGAGACTCCGTCTGCTTACGAAATCGTTTCAGCAAACTCTTTACAAAAAGAAGCTGTTGAAGCATTCGATCTCCCTCAAAATATTTTTCCAACATTCGCCTAAGTACTAAATAGTCCATAAGCTGTGCGAACTCTATGTATATTTTTTACAATATAGCTGAACTCAATTCAGGCAACTGCTATAGTTCCCTATCGTTTAAAATGTTAACCTTAGGGATCGCTATGAAAGTTTTAATTTCAACTATAATTCTTCTGTCTTCACTTTCAGTCTTATCAAGTGAGTCATTACCAGTTAGTAAAGTATTTGATGGTACGTCTGCAAGTTGTGAAAAGAAAGTTGATATGTGGAACTATAGGTTTCAAGCTCATAAGATCAAATCTTTTAAGACTAAAGTTTCAAAAGATTCCCTTAATGTTGATATTGAAACTGTAATGCTTTCTTGTGAACAAAAAGATAATGGATATGGCTTTTTTGAGAGAAATTTATTTTCTGATTTTGGTTACAAAGTACCTTCAGAGTTAGATGAAAATGGTGAAGTTCTTTTTAACAATATTACTGTTTCTACAACTTCTGCAAAAGTGATTATTTTAAATGCTAAGGATTATTCAGAGGTTTTATCTATTAACGTAAATCCATCGAATGAAAACGTTTTAAAGCTTAGTGACAGTGTAGCACTAGACCAAGTTTTATCTAAAGAAGAATTAGCACAATACAATAATGGAAAAATTGTTAAAAAGAGCTTAGATATATTTCTTATAAGAGAATTAAATATTGAAGATGAAGAATCTTCTCTTAAACACAGACAATCTTACGGATCATTTAGAGTAACTCTAAATCTTTCTAAGTAAGTGCTTCTTAGTCTTCTCTGAGATCTCTCGACCTCTTGGGGTTCTGATTAGGAACCCCTCTTTTAAAAGAAACGGCTCATATACATCTTCGATAGTCGATCTATCTTCTGATAGTGTTGCACAAAGGGCCTCTATCCCTACAGGTCCACCGCTATAGTAATCATGAATAACCTCTAATACTTTTCTATCCATTCGATCTAATCCAAACTCATCAATCTCCATTAGCTCTAACGCTTTAGCTACAGCGTCTTCACAAATTGAGCTTTTTCTATCTACTATTGAAAAGTCTCTCACTCTTCTAAGAATCCTATTAGCAATTCTCGGTGTTCCCCTAGAGCATCTTGCAATATGATTCTTAGCCTCACCCTCTAGACCAATATTCAGCTTCTTAGAATTGTTTTCAACAATTGTGGCCAAGTCTTGGTGCTCATAAAAGTCAAAGTGTAGATGCGCCATAAAGCGATCTCTTAGGGGGCTTGATAGAAGACCAGATCGTGTTGTTGCTCCAATAAGTGTAAATGGAGATATTGCTATTTCCATCGTTCTTGCTGAAGCGCCATCTCCAATAAGAATATCTAGTCTATAATCTTCCATTGCAGAGTAAAGTATTTCCTCTACGGCAATATTCATTCTATGAATCTCATCAATAAAGAGAACATCCCCATCTTCAAGATTTGTAAGAATTGCAGCAAGGTCTCCCTTTTTTTCAATTGCTGGCCCAGAAATAACATGTAAATGAGAGTCAAGAGCATTGGAGATAATCATCGCTAATGAAGTCTTCCCAAGACCAGGAGGCCCTGAGAGAAGTACGTGGTCCATGGCCTGTTCTCTAATTTTAGCAGACTCAACCATCACTTCAATATTTTGAACAACTTTTCTCTGTCCAATATATTCTGAAAAGTTTTGAGGCCTCAGAAATACTTCCTGCCTCTTTTCTTCATTATTTGTATTTGTTTCTAATACTCTTTCATCACTCATACTTAAACTTCTTTTAATACAAGGTGAACTAACTGTTCTGGTTTAGATATTTCATTTGTTGCTAGAATTTTTTGAGCAAGAGGTATTATTTTATCTTCTTTAAACCCCAGCTCTTTACAGGCCATTATCGCATCTTTAATAATTAAATCGTGATTTGCAAAGTTGGAATCAACTGTAACTTCTTCAGGCTCTTCATTAATAAATACCGGATTTACTCCTGGCATATCCTGTATCCCCATTGTTTTATTAGAGTACATTTTAATTTTAGATATCTTATTCTGTAGATCTAGAACCATCTGGGCCGCAGCTTTATTTCCAATTCCAGGTGCTTTAGTTAATGTTTTCTTATCATCAAACAATATGGAATTTATGACTTGATCCACTCCAACAGCACCAACTAAACTAAATGCAGACTTTGGACCAACACCCTTAACGCTTGTTAGTATTTCAAACATTTTTTTCTCTCTAATTGTCTTAAACCCGTAAAGTTCTTCACTAGCTTCTCTAATTACATGTGAGATAAATATTGAGGTACCTTTGCCCTCAGGTAAAACTTGATTGATATAAACTTGATAGCCAATACCAGAATTAGTAAGAACAACGGCCTCTGTACCATCACTAAAAATCACTTCACCTTGTAAGTGTCCAATCATATTTATATCCTGTCTTTGAAAACACTCTTTAAGCTTCTTGAGCTAGATTTTGTTTTCTTATTTCCAATTATAACTTTACCTGCATTTAAAGCATGGCATAGAGCTATTGCAAGAGCATCAGATTCATCGTTTGTAGAGAACTCTATTTTGCCAAAAATCATTTTCATTGTTTTTTCAATTGCAGACTTATCTGCATGCCCATAGCCACTCACTGCAGACTTGATCAGATTTGGGGAATACTCAAATACTTTGCCTTTATGGCTTGGGATAATTGCTGCTAGCATCGCACCTCGCGCTTGAGCTAACTTGGCTAAAGATGTAACACTTTTTACATAAATGAGAGACTCTACAGATACTTCATCTGGAGAATGTTCTTTCATTAACTCTTCTATAGAGGCGTAAATGACTCCGAGTCGGTCCATGAAATTGTCAATTTTGTCATACCTTAACGTTCCAGAAGAGAGATAGATTGTCTTTCTCCCCTTTTTTTCAATTAAGGCCCAGCCCGCTTTTCTTGAGCCTGGATCTATTCCAAGAATTTTCATAACACTATTCTACATGTGCTATTGAACGATCGTCTAGGACCTATCCTTGACCTTTACTCTTTAGCATACTTCCAAAGTAAAAGGCTGCTGAACCGCCAACAAGTTGAACGAGCTCAATCTGTCCATAATCACCTTTATTCATACCTGCAAAAAGACATAGACCCACCGAAGCAAATCCTATTAACTGTAGACCAAGTCCCAAATAAAATAACAAGAGCGACTCCTTTATTGGTTTAAAAGGCGTACTATAGAGGGTATAAATAGAAATATCAAAAAAAACGTTTTTTAGATTACTTACTCTAACAAAAACATTAGTTTAGCTACTCCCAAGGGTTTATAAATGGCATCTCAAAACGCTATCATTTTAAAGTCTTCTCCAATTGTTAAAAAGTCTCTCGAACAATTGGCAAAAAAAAGTGACTCTCTCAAACAGCAAGGAATTACTCCTACAATGAAAGTGATTCTAGTTGGAGAGAACCCAGCCAGTATAATCTATACTAGGAATAAAAAGCGCTTTATGGAGAAGTTTGGAGCTGAGTGCGAAATTATAAAACTTTCTTCTGACCTAACTCAAGAAGACTTCTTAAATAAAGTTCAAGACATAGTAGAAGACAATAATAATCATGGCTGCTTTATACAGCTACCTCTTCCAAAACACCTTGATCATATCGATGTTGGAGAACTTATAAATCCATTAAAAGATGTAGATGGCTTTAATAAGGCCAATATCATGAATTTATATAAGGGAGAGAAGGGTGAAAATGCACTTATTCCATGTACCCCTAGAGGCATTATCACTCTTTGTGACTATTACAACATAGAACTTAGTTCAAAGAAGGTAGTTGTAATTGGTAGGAGTTTAATAGTTGGAAAACCAATGAGTATGCTTCTTACAAACCATAACGCTACCGTGACCCTGTGCCACTCAAAAACAAGTAATATCGAAGAACACACAAAATCTGCAGATATTATTATTACAGCAATTGGCTCACCTAAGTTTTTAAATAAGTCACACCTCAATGATTCTAAGAAGCAATATATTATTGACGTAGGAATTAACCATGACGAAAATGGTAAACTCTGCGGTGATGTCGACTTTCACAATGTAATAGAGCATGTAGCTGGAATTACTCCAGTTCCAGGAGGAATAGGACCAATGACTATCCTCTCTTTGGCCCAAAACCTTTTACAAGCTGCTGAAAACCGCTTATAAGTTTAGCAAATTTAGTAATAATTCATTTATAAAAAGGAGGCGATATGAGCCTTTTAAAAACATCTCTACATCAATATCACTTAGAACTCGGTGCTAAAATGGCTGCTTTTGCAGGTTTTGATATGCCTCTTCAATACTCTTCAGTTAAAGAGGAATCACTTGCAGTTAGAAGTTCACTAGGAGTTTTTGATGTTTCCCACATGGGTGAATTCTTTGTAACAGGTCCAGATGCTATCAGCTTTGTAGACTATATTATTACAAATGACTTTGCTGGCGCTGGAATGGAGAAAGCTGTTTATTCTCCTTTATGCCGCGAAAATGGAACTGTAATTGACGATTTAATTGCATACAAGCTCTCTAACGAAAAAGTACTTATTTGTGTTAACGCTTCTAATATTGAAAAAGATTGGAATTGGATTTCTTCTAAGACTGAAGGCTTCAATATTCAACTAGAGAATAAATCTAATGATTATTCACTACTTGCTGTTCAAGGACCCAAATCTGAAGAAGTCTTAAAGGCCATAGAAGTTATATCTGATTCGGATGAGCTTGTTTATTATAGTGCAAAAGAACTTACAAAAATGGGTGAGAAAATAATTGTCGCTAGAACTGGATACACTGGAGAAGATGGATTTGAAGTCTTCACATCACACAAGATGGCCTCAACCCTTTGGTCAAAGCTTTTAGAGAATGGTGCAACTCCTTGTGGTCTAGCATCGAGAGACGTTCTAAGACTAGAAGTATGCTACCCTCTCTATGGTCACGAGTTAAATGATGAGCTAACACCACTTGATGCTTCATTGAAGTGGACTGTTAAAACGGCTAAAGAAAAGTTTATAGGTAAAGAAGCTCTTGATGGTGCTACTTCATCTAAACGACTTGTTAAGCTTAGTTTAGAAAAAGGTATTCCAAGAGAAGGCTACAATATTTTAAATATGAATGATGAAGTCATTGGAGTTATCACTTCTGGAACGATGTCTGTTGAGCTTTCAAAAGGTATATCTCTAGGTCTTGTTGATAGAGATAAGTTTCCAGCAGATAAAAAGTTTAAAATAAACATCAGAAAGAATAATATAGAAGCAACTTATCATACAAAAGCATTTGTTACAGGAGGACACAAGTAATGTCTCACAACATCCCAAAAGAATTAAAATACACAACCGATCACGAATGGGCGCAAAAAGAAGGCGACATTATCTCTGTAGGAATTACAGATTTTGCACAATCTTCACTCGGAGATATTGTATTTGTTGAGCTTCCTGAAGTTGGTGATGATTTATCAAAAGAAGACTCTTTTGGAGTAGTCGAATCAATAAAATCTGTTAGTGATTTATATTCACCTTTAACTGGTGAAATTGTTGAAGTTAACTCTGAGTTAGTTGACTCACCAGAGTCTTGTAATGAATCTCCTTATGGATCTTGGATGATCAAAATCAAAGTTTCATCTGAAGACGAGTATAATGCTTTAATGACACCTGAAGCATATCAAGAACACTGCGAAAGCCTTTAAGAACTAAATTCTCTTAGGGGCCTCGGTCCCTAAGTATCATTGCAAGTTAAAAATAAAAAAAAATCATTTTCTCCTGTCAATGTAGACCAACTAAATATTACATGAATTATTTCACTTATTTTCTGACATCTTATTAAATCTAATAATAGAGTAAATTTTTTTAGTGATTGTAATTTTTTCCCTTTACGAAAGGCCCTCAAACTCGCATACTGGCTCACGTTCTGAAGGGAACACCACTCGATTTTTTAATTTAATAGGTTAAAAATAACTATGATTTCTGAAACACAAGAATCTGTTCAACTTTTAAATACTGCAATAATAAAGAGTAAAGAAAAGAAGATAGATAACAATTTTGAAGACCGTTTAGCTGATGCTTGCCATTCACCAGAAATGGAAGCTCTGTCAGTTGCGATCACTTTTCTTTCTGAAAAGCAAAAAATTTCTCGTGATCAAGCGGCAATTTCACTTATTGAAAGAATGAGAGAACTTGACTCTATTTGGAATGATTATGTAATGATGGAAGGGATTAGCAATCTTAAAGATCTTCTAACAAAATCTAATAAGCCTACTCAATAAGAACTAAGACTTAACAACAAATCCCCATTCTATTTGTGCGCGACCATTCTTAATTAAACCAGAAGGTGGATTAGGAAATGGACCAGCTCTATTAAATGACTCTATTGCTGCATTATCTAGCTCGTTAACTCCACTTGTACTTTTTACTTTAACCTCCAGAATGTTTCCCTGTTGATCAATTGTAATTCGAAGTGCTGTCACCTTATTTACATCACTAGCAAGCCTTCTACCGGACTTCCACATCTTCTCAGCCTGCTTTCTTAAAGAATCACCCCAGTACTGTTCAAGCTTTTGTCTAATTCTAAAGTAAAAGCCATAATACTTATACTCCACAGTATTTAGTCGAGTCATATCTGCTAATGGAATATCATCCATAAAGTCATTATTGCTAGCGAGCCCTTTAAGCTTCTTACTTCCTTTTTTTGTTCCTAGAGCAGGAGCACTTTTAACAGAAGGTTGAGTTAAGGCCAAATTACCTAAAGATAAGTCTTCAAATTTTATCTTCTTTTGCTTCTTATTTTTAGTAATTTTCTTTTTTGTTGGATTCTTGGTGATCTTCTTCGCCTTACCTTGGCTTGATTTTTCAACAGCAACCTGAGCCTTTTTAGCTCCAGTCTTAATTCCAAACCCAGCAGACTTAAAGCTCCCAATATTAGCAGCACGAGTATCTTTATCAACTACCTGATCTTGCTTTCCAAGATACTTTGTATCTTTGGGTGTCTCTTTTTTTCTTTTGAGCTCAGTATTTACAATTTGCTTTGGTGTTTTACTTTTAGGCCTAAAGATTAGTCTAACCTTTTTTGGTTTCTTATTTTCGACAATAATTTGTTTTGTTGATGACCAGTCTACATTTGAAATTAGAAGAGCGGTGTGAACAAGTACTGAAAATACAATTGAGAGTACTGCAAATTTTTTAAATTGCTTTTTTTCATTAGCTAAATTTACGTCTTCTCTTTTCATATTATTCCTTAGAGTTATGACACCCTAAGGAACATATCGGTTTAAATTGAAATAAATTTATGATTATTGATTATTATAATAGTCATCTTCTTCAAGAAACTGATTAGAATTGTCAGACTTTAATGTCTCAACGTCTTCAACTTTCTTAGAGCCTGGTTCTGTCCCTTCTACAAAAGTTTCAAGAAATGTATTCTGACTAGATGGGTCAGCTAATTTACCAGTCTGCTTATCAATAGAAACATTAACAACTCCTGGAGCAGCTTGGTAGTCATACTCACCTTTCTTCTTAAGTCCGGCCCTCATAAACTCTTTCCAAATAGGAAGCGCTGATTTAGCCCCAGTCTCTCCCCATCCCAGAGTTTTATTATTATCAAACCCTGTCCATACACCAGTTACAATATTTGATGAAAACCCTAAAAACCATGCGTCTACGTAATTGTTAGTAGTTCCTGTTTTCCCACCAATGAAAGAGCTTATATCTTTGACCCTTCTCCCTGTTCCATTTTGCACAACACCTTTCATTAAGTTTGTCATAATGTAAGCAAGTCTTGGGTCATAAACTTGGTCTCCACCAAGGGCTAAGTGATAAGGGTTCTTTTCAACTTTTTCTTCACTCTCTTCAGAGTCTACTCCAAGTTCATTATTGGCTAAAATATCTTCCCTAATGGCCTCTTCTTCGTCTTCTTTCTCTTCAAGAACCTCTTCTTCTAGAATCTCATAATTTTTACCATATCTATCTGTCACAGAAATTATCGACTTAGGCCTTACTATTTTTCCACCATTTGGAAATATTCCAAAAGTCGCAACAATGTCCATGAGAGTAACTCCAAATGAACCAAGCGCTAAACTCAAGTCTTCATCTAACTTTGCCTTAAATCCAATCCTTTTAGTAAAGTCTAGAATATTATCAACACCAATATCTGATGCCAGTCGAATTGTTGGAATATTTCTAGAAGTTTCTAGAGAGTTTCTAAAAGTCATAGGACCTTTAAACTTCCCATCATAGTTTCGAGGCTTCCAATTTAGAGAAGAATCAACACCACCGAGAGCTTCTGGCGAGTCCATAAGTATACTTGCAGGAGTAAATCCATACTCTAATCCTGCAGCAAAAAGGATTGGCTTAAATGATGAACCAGGTTGTCTACGAGATTGTATCGCTCTATCAAATTGTGATTTTTCGAAATCTGCTCCACCGACAAGTGCAATTAGTTCACCAGTTTTTGGATCTAAAGAGACAAGGGCCCCTTCAGCTTCAGGCTCTTGATCTAAAAGAAAGTGAATATATTTTTCATTTTTTACAAGATCATAATCTTTTGAACTCTCAAACCTAGATTTATAACCCTTCCAAATGTGTCTTCTGATTTCAGTAGACTTACGCTTTATTGAAACATGTACAACATCTCCTACTTTTAAAATAGAAGAAGGCTTTGTTACATAAGGAAAATACTGTCTTTCTTCAGATATATTTCTCTCATGTGCCCATCTGAAACCTTCGTATGAAATAAAACCATTCAGACCTGCATACGATACGTAAACTATTCTTGATCGGTTATCAACTCTTCTAACTACTGCTTCAAGCATTTCATCAGAGTTCAATAGTCCTAAAACAGGATCATTTGCTATATTACCAGGAAAGTATCTCTTACTTCTTAACTTACCTAAAAACTCAAGGTGATGTTTTTCTCTTTCTTCTGTAATTTCTTCATTAACTTCAGTTTCGTATTTTCTCGATAAGTCGTCATTAAGAGTAAAGTAAGTTGATCTCTTCTCATATAACTCCTTACGCTGTTTATTAAGTAGCTCTTTAATTAGATCTTCATTCTCTAGGCTTTTAAGTGGTCCTTTGAACCCTTGTCTTTTATCAATCGCTTTAACACCTTTATAAACTTCTTTCTCTGCAACTAATTGAAGATCATAATCAATAGTTGTAACAACCTTAAAACCATCCGTTAGAAACTTGTCATTACCAACCTTTTCAATCACTCTCTGACGAACCCAGTCAGTTAAATAACCTGCTTTGAATTCTCCGCCTTTTCTAATTCTAAACTTTATTTTCTCAACCAAGGCCGCATTATATTCATCTTCAGAAATCTTCCCTGTCGCATACATTCTTCCTAGAACATAACTCTGTCTTTTCTTTGCGTACTGAGGGTTAATATAAGGAGAATATTTACCTGGGGCCACCAAAAGACCTGCGACAATTGCGCTTTCAGCAACAGTTGCTTCATTTAACTCTTTTCCAAAATAACCTTTTATAGCAGCCTTAACTCCATAATAGCCTCCACCAAGATATACTTGATTCAGGTATAAAAATAAAATCTCTTCTTTTGTAAATTTCTCTTCAATTCGTTGTGCTAGTAAAAAGTCTTTAATCTTTCTACTTATTGATCTCTCTCTACTTAACAGTAAAGACTTTGCAACTTGTTGAGTAATTGTTGACCCACCTTGAACGACCTTTCCGGCCTTAAGGTTTGCAAGAAACGCCCTTAAAACACCTAAGTAATCAACGCCCTTGTGTTCATAGAAGTTATCATCTTCAGCTGATAGAAATGCATTGATTACTCTTTTAGGAATATCTTCCATCTCGGCAATGTATCGTGTCTCTTTACCTATTTCAGTTAAGACTGTTCCATCTCTTGCAAGAATTTGACTCGGTATAGGTGGATTATAATCTGCCAGTGATGAAATCTTTGGTAAACCAAAAGAGAAGTATACTACGACGAGAACAACTGTTAGCCCACCAAGTATAGCTGAGCCTAAGATGAAGCCCGTAAGCCTTAGAAGTATTTTTTTCATTTAAAACTTATTCCTTTTTAAAAAAATCTCGCAATTCTTTTAGAGTGTTTTTATTTTTATTAATTGTTGTTTGTTGTAATTCTTGCATATCTATAATTCGGTCGAGTTCAACATTATTTCTATTTAAGTTAAACCACTGTATCTTTTTTCGATTTTGCTGTGTCTCAATTTTTGCATGCCCAATAAGTTTACCATAAAGACCAATCAAGTAATGATTCGTTTTATGAAAATTTAAACTTTCACTTAACACATTTAAAACAGCAATCGAGTCTATTCCATTATTTTTTAATTCTTCAATATGTAATTTTCCATTTATAAGTGGAGACTGGTAGTTTTTTGAAGAGAGGTTATCGACCTCTAGATTTATGAGTAATACATTATATAAATTACCTCTTGAAAGAAATCTTACCTGATGTAGTTTTTTATCATATATTGGTAATACTAAAGCTTTTTTTAATCCTTCAATCCTCAAGTCTTTAAACTCGACCTCTAAGAACTTATATACAATAGATCGCCATTCGTCAGAGTAGTATTCCTTCTCTTTCAACTCTTCTAGGAGTGAGAAGAACTTCCATTCTATATGATCTGTTGTTAGCCCCTTTGCAAGAAAAGCTGCGATAACTGCACCAAACCCTGCTCCAGAGTAGACACTTGGCCCAAGGTTATATTTTTGGAGGTTATCAACAAATTTCAAATAAGTTATAGAGGTAAGTGCGCCAGGATAGAGAAATAAAGCTTTCACTTCCTCAGACTTATGGTTTACGAATGATGCACCCTCTTTCAGGATAGGCCCATAACTTTGAGTCTGCCCCTTAGATTCAATAAGAGGAATTAGTTTTCCTTCATTACGAGATAAATCTACTCCTTCATATACAGAGGAATAATTATACTCTTTCTTTGAAGAACACGAAGCTATAAAAATTAGAGATATTAGTAAGAGGTATTTCATTCTTCTATACTAACTTCCTTCAATGAATCTGAAAGTTTTGTAATCTTCTTCTCAGCTTTACCAAGTTGATCCTTACAAAAAGTATATAACTTAGTTCCTTCTTCAAACTTCTTTAAGCTATCTTCTAGAGTAAGTTCACCATCTTCAAGACTTGAAACTAGACTTTCTAATTCTTCTAATGATGATTCAAAGCTTTGCTTTTCTTTAGTCATGTAAAACCGTCCGCTATTATTTTGACACCACTCCCCATAAGGAAGGGCAAAAATGTCACCACTAAAGTGAATTTTTTTCCATTAATTATTTAAAATATACTATCAGAAAGGTCTCAAAACATAAAATTTCAAAGACTTACTTATTAAGGATAATTTTGCCCATGTAGAGGTTTTGGCACTGTGGTTGCTATAGTTAGGTTAGAAATGCAGTAGATGCCATGAAGGCACTACTAAATAAAAATCTAGGAGAGATGACTTGAAAGAACTTTGGGTCCCACTTTCAGGCGCAATTGCTCAACAAAGAAAAGTTGAGACGATAGCTAATAATGTGGCAAATGCTAATACTCCTGGCTTCAAAAAAGATCAAATTGTATTTAAAGAATACTTAACTCAATTTGAGAAAGGTCACAATCAAGATATAGACCTACCTCATAAAGAATGGAAGCCTGAAGACTTCTATAGAAGTTATGGTGCAGAACATGCCAGAGTTAAGGTAGATGGATCATTTACTGACTTTCAACAAGGTCAAACATCTCCTACTGGAAACCCTTTGGATATAGCGCTTAAAGGAAAAGGCTTTCTTGAAGTATTAACTCCTAATGGTGTTCGCTACACAAGAAAAGGAAACCTTTCTATCAATCCTGCAGGGCTACTTGTTACAGACGGTGGAGACCCTGTGCTATCTAGATTAGACCCTGCACTAATTACAGCGGGAGGAGATCTTCCAGCTCCAAATGAGAGAACTATTCAACTTCCACAATCAGCAGGAAGGCTCTCTATTAACTTTCAAGGTGAATTATCAAATAATAACGGAAAAATATCTGACCTCTCTGTCGTAGAGTTCAATGATATTCATGCCCTAAAGAAAGAGGGAAACTCTTTTTACATAAATCAAAATATCAAAAACATAAGTACTGACCAAAACAAAACAGCCGTTTACCAGGGCTTTATTGAGCAATCAAATGTAAATGCCATACAAGAAATGTCAGACCTGATTAAAGCCAATCGTAATTTTGAAAGTATACAAAGAGTAATTAAGACCTATGACACGATTAGTGGAAAAGGCGTAAACGAAATAGCAAAGTTCTAAGGACCAAAATGTACAGAGTAATGAAAACAATTATTTTATCTCTTTTCCTATTACAAGTTTCTAAGTCTTTTGGGATGTCTAGAGCTCTTAATACTGCAGCAACCGGAATGGCTGCTCAAGAGATGAATGTATCTACAATTTCTAACAATATCGCCAACGTAAATACTACTGGCTATAAAAAGCAGAGAACAGAAATTCAAGATTTATCATACCAAACTATTCAAGAAGCTGGATCTAGATCTAGCGCAGAAACGATGAATAACGTTGGTGTTCAGATTGGATCTGGAGCAAAGGTATCTGGGGTTAGAAAAGAATTTACTCAAGGTTCACAACAAATAACAAACAACCCATATGACCTTATGATCAGTGGAGAGGGATTCTTTGGAGTGATGCTTCCAAACAACGAGGTTAGATATACTAGGGATGGATCATTTAATGTTGATGCGACAGGTACTCTAGTTAACAAACAAGGTTATAAAGTATTTCCATCTTTTATATTTCCTCCGGGAACAAAGAGTGTACATATCGGACACGATGGTACAGTTGAAGCATACCTTTCAAATCAAGTAGAGCCTACAGTACTAGGGCAAATACCAGTTTTCACTTTTATCAACCCTGTTGGTTTAAAATCTACAGGTATGAATCTATATACTCTAACGAGATCAAGTGGCCAAGCAGTTCAAAACATTGCTGGGAATACAAATGCTGGGACTATATCTCAAGGGGCTTTAGAATCTTCTAACGTTAGTATTATGAATGAAATGACATCTCTAATAAAGGCCCAAAGAGCATATGAAATGAATTCAAAAGTTATGGGTGTTGCGGATCAAATGCTACAGACCGTTAATAACATTAGGTAATTAATGATAAAAATATTTATAGCAATAACATTATTATCTTCATTTTCGGCATGGTCTAAACCATGCCAGATTGATATTTATCCTAAAAGTTTTTTATTAACAAATATATCTACTAGATTAACAAAGACTTTGATAAAAAAATCAAATTGTGACAGCGCTACTAATAATGAATTCATCAGATTTTTAATTGATACTAAAGGCAATACATCAGGGAATCAAATCTCTAGAGTCTTCAGTTCACTCGTAAACAAGAAAGTTAAAATCACTCCCGACAGAATCTCAATCTTTAAGCTTGAAGATTATTTAACTGAAAAACTCTCTTTCACTAAGAGTTGGTATATTAGAAATATCAAAGCACCAACTCAGCTTTCTGCAATTACTTTAGAGAAAAATGAAAATTTAAATGTAGACTGTCCATCTTGTAGCTACCCTGGAAATAAATCCATAAGATTAGTTATAAACAATACAATGGAAGGAACAAATAAATATCATATGCTAAATGCAAAACTCCAAGTCAAAACATTAGCACTAGTTCCAAGAGGAATAATAAAAATAGATAATCAGCCTCTCTCAAAGTCTATGTTTAAAAAAGAAGAAGTTTTCACAGAAAACCCTTCAGAACTTTTTACAAATATAGATTCGCTCGTCTTCTACAAAGTTAACAAATCAATTAATAACAGACCGATTCTTATAAACGATCTTGTAGCAGTTTCACTTGTTAAAGCAGGTATGCCAACAAGTGTCGTCCTAGACAATGGGGTTATTTCATTAAAAAGTACTGCGATGCCACTTAGAAGCGCTAAGTTTGGAGAAACTGTTCAACTAAGATCATCAAGAAGTAATAAAATCATTGTCGGTAAAGTAATCGACTACAACAAGGTTTCAATATCATTATGAAGTTTATTAAATTAGTACTTATTCTTTCAACCGCTCTACTCTTTTCTTGTAGTAACTATATCAACAAGATGTATTCTGATTTAGATAGACAAGATATGGTAAGAAACCAACAACCAGTTGACGCATTTGAAAAATATAAAAATCCTCCAACAAGCTATAGAAGAGGTACTGACTCTGGAAGAATTGCGACTGCGGCCAGTAATCAACCATATTACAACAGGAACCAACCTCCAAGAACTAGAAGAGACTATAAGCCAACACAAAATCTTAGAAAGAGATATAAAGCAGATGATCTACTAGATAATTCAGAAAATAAAGCAAGTTTGTGGGCCGGAAAAGGTAATGATCGTCAACTTTTCACAGTTTTAAAAGATAAGAGAAATGGAGATATTGTTCTTATTAATGTTCAAAAAACATTGAAAAACGATATCACTCTTGAGTTAAAAAGAGCATTTCCTGAGCTTCCTAAGCCTGCGGGTCAAGAAGAGAAAAAAGAAGATACTGAAAAAAGTGAAGATGCAATCACTGCTGCAGATAAAAATGAGAACAATGGAAACAAAATATACGACCGTGTATCAAGTGTAATTGTAGAAGAAATTAACGAAGATCACCTATTACTTCGCGGCCAAAAAAGCGTTCTCTTTCAACAAAGGAAAAGACTAGTTGAAATTCAAGCTCTAATTTCTAGAAGAGATATTACTGATGAAGATACTATTAACTCTGACAACATACTTGAATCAAGTGTGCACATACTAAGGTAATTTATGAAGATTATTATTTTTGCAATTTCTTTAGCTCTATCTGTTTCTTCATTTTCTGAAACAAGACTAAAAGATCTTATTACTCTTAAGGGTGTTAGAGATAATCCAATAATTGGTTACGGACTTGTTATTGGACTAAATGGAACTGGAGATGGGGGTGGAGAAGTTACAAATAAATCCCTAAAAAGAATGTTTCAAAAACTAGGATTAAACCCTCAAAATGAAGTTTCATCTAAAAATGTTGCATCAGTTATTGTTACAGCAAAACTTCCTCCATTTGCAAGACAGGGACAAAAAATTGATATTACTGTTTCTTCTATCGGAGATGCTTCTTCCTTAGCAGGTGGAACACTTTTAATTACTCCTCTTAAAGGTGGAGACAGTGTTGTTTACGCCGTGGCCTCTGGGCCCCTCTCAATCGGAGGACTCGAAAAAGGGAAAAAATTTGCAACTACTGGAACTATTCCAAACGGAGCAATTGTCGAAAATGAAATCAAAATAGATTTTGATAAAAAGAAATCTCTACGTTTTGCACTAAGAAACCCCGACTTCACAACTGCTGCAAGAATTGAAAAAACAATCAATCAAGAACTCGGAGGTAAATACGCAATTGCAAAAGATGCTACAACTGTGGATTTAATAATACCTTTCCACTATCAAAGAGAGGTTGTTCACCTTGTCGCCATTGTCGAAAACTTTAAGGTTAACTCTGACTCTGTCACAAAGATTGTAATCAATGAAAGGACTGGAACAATAGTCGCTGGAGGTAGTGTTCAGCTCACATCTGTCGCAATAAGCCATGGCGACTTAACAATTGAAGTAAAAGGAGATGAGGATACCGGCTCAGACAAGCCTAACTCACTCTACTTTGTTGACAAAAAGACTACACTAAATGACTTAGTTAAGAGCTTAAATGCTTTTGGAGCAACTCCTGAAGACCTTATTTCTATTTTTAAGGCTTTAAAGAGTAATGGAGCTCTCATTGGTGATGTAGAATTTATATAAACTGGATTAATTTCCTAAAAAATGTTACAATATAGCTAATAGAGCGGTGATAAAGGAATTATCACCCCAAGAACAAGGTCAGGATGACTATGTCAGAAATCAACAATTCTATTCCTGTAAATACTCCTCTCACAAATAAATCTGAGAATAAAAAGTTTATTCCAAAGCCGTATTTAGATGCAGCTCAAGGAATGGAAAAACAATTTATTAAATTAATGATTGATGAAATGAGGAAGACTTCTGGTGGTTCAGAACCTACTTCTACTGGTATGGATTACTATATGGATCTACAGAATGAAGAACGTTCTAAGGCCATGGTTAATAGAAATCAAGTTGGATTACAAGACTTAATCTTAGATCGTATTTATCCAGAAAATAAACGAAACCCTTACGCATACAATGCATATTTACAGCAAACGAATCAATTAAGTAAACCAAAAGTAGAAATGCAAAATGCTCACGTCAATAGACGTAATGAAGCTGAGCTATATCAAGTCAGTAAGAAAAATTCAGGTTCAAATGGATTAGGCCAGGAGGCACATCATGAATAATATTGATTCGACACGTTCGAAATTTTTTCCAAATACTCAGACAAATGTAACTGGAAAAAATGCAGCTAAAATTAAGGCTCTTCAAAGAAATGATGTTGGAAGATTCAATGAACTGAAAGATATGGAAAAAAGAGATAGTAGTGTAACTATCCCTGAAGCCGTTAAAGACTTTTCAAGAATTAGAAAAGCTGTTGATGCTGCCCCTGAGGTTGATAATTCAGATAAAATTGCCAAGCTTAGAGATCAGATTCAAAACGGTACATATAAAATGAACTTTGAAGCTATTGCTGATAAAATCCTTCAGGAAGAAATGTAATTTATGGAACAACAAAAAAAAGAACTATATTATTTTCAAGTTACTGACCTTTGGAAAAGGTTGTGTGAAGAACACTCTAATCTTTTCGATCAAACTTGTGATGAGTACTCACTACTTCTTGCGAGTGACTTAGATAATTTAGAGTCAAAAGTTGCTGAGAAACAAGAAACAATCAATAGAGTAAATCTTCTTGAAGACTTACGAAGCTCTATTATATCCCGTGTGAACAGAGATCTAAATCAAAACATTACACATGTTTCAGACCTTATTTCATACTTTCAAAACTTTGAATCAACTCTAGAGCACAGACATTTATTTAATTTCAACGCTCTTTTAATTGATATTATAGAAAAAATCCAAGCACAAAATAGAACCAACCAGTTATTTATTAACAAAGCACTTGGTTCATTAAAGAGTATTCGTGAGGAAGCTCTTGGCGAGAAAAGCTACTCTACTTACAACTCAAGAGGCTCTTCCAAATCAAGAAGTCTTTCGATATAGAGGTTTAAGTGTCAGATTTATTAAATATTGGACGTACAGGTTTAAATGCTTCGAAAAAGTCTTTAGAGACTACAGGGCATAATATTTCCAATGTTAATACTGAAGGCTATTCAAGACAACGTGTTAATCAAACAACAAATATTCCAATAACAAAGGGCGGAACAGTTCACGGAACTGGTACACGCATAAAGTCAGTTACTAGAATCAATGATGACTTTGTAAATAAACGTCTTGAGAAATCTATATCAAACAGTAAATTCTTTGAACAAAGAATGGAAAGAATGTCACAGGTTGAAGATATATTTAATGACCTTGATACAGACGGGCTCAACCAAGTAATAAACAGATTTTTCAATAGTTTTAGAGAACTAGCGAATCAACCTGAGAATGAAACCATAAGATCTGTTGTTCGTGACCAAGCGAACTTAGTTGTCCAAGACTTTCAAAGAATACAAGGAAGTCTAAATTCAATTTCTGCTGGAATTGATGGAAATATGGAATCAGAAGTCACTGACATCAACCAAACTCTGGAACATATTGCTAGCCTAAATGCAAAAATACGATCACTAGAAGCAGTTAATGAAGAAGTTGGTGACTTACGTGATCAACGTGACCTTGCTGTTAGAAATTTATCAAAATCCTTTAAGGTACACACCTACCAAGATAACAAAGGACAATTCGTTGTTGCTGCTCGTGGAGTTGGAACCTTAGTTACTGCGACCCAAGTACAGAGACTTCAAATAGGTACTAGTAATAAAGAAAATTCAACTAATGGTCTACCTGGCTCAGCAGATATATTCTTTGAAGGTAAACCTGCACATATTCTAACGAAGAAGTTTCAGGGTGGTAGTTTAGCTTCACTCGCTAAAGTTCGTAATGAAGAAATTGTAGATATAAAAAATAAAATAGACTCTATTGCTTATAATCTTACTAAGAGTGTAAATGCCATACACAGACGTGGATATGTAAATAGACAGGTTGAAGTTGGTGAACAAGGTAATGTTTCAGATGTTGACTCTAAGGGTATGACTACAGGAATCAACTTCTTTAAAGAGCCAATTGGACCAAAAGATTCTGCTTTAAATATGTCACTAAGTACGGCTGTTAAAGAAGATCTTTCTAATATTGTTACAGCACTAGGTCCAAATAGCCCTGGTGATAATAGAATTTCATTAGCAATATCTAAAATTCAACATGAAAGAATAGTTGGTGAAGACGAATCAACTCTAGAAGAGTTCTACCTACAAGCAGTGGGGAAAATTGGACTTGAATCAGGAAAAGCAAGACTAGATAGTGAACAAGCAGATGGTCTTAAGGCCCAAGCTGTAAGTATCAGGGAAAGACTTGTAGGTGTGTCAATAGATGAAGAAGCTGCCAATATGGTCAAGTTTCAACATGCTTATGATGCATCTGCTAAAATAATGCAAACCGCTGATGAGATGTTTAAAACAGTCATCGGAATTAAGAGATAATATAGATGTCGAGAGTTTCAGAAAATAGTTCATCTGCAGCACTAAACTTTTCCCTCGGAAAAGCTAAGTCAAAGCTAGAGGACCTGCAAATGAAAGGTTCAACCCTTAAGGATATCTCTCGTCCTTCAGACAACCCTATAAGTAATGTCGAGGCACTCTCAATTACTTCTAATATGTCTGACAATAAGCAATATCAGCGAAATGCTGATTACGCTCTTCTACATTTAAACGTAACAGAGAAATCGCTTGAACAACTCACTGACCTTCTCGTTAAGGCCAAAGAAATTGCGATTTCTCAATCATCAGACTTTTATAATGCTGATGTTAGAAAAAATATTGCAAATGAAGTCAACCAGCTTAGAAACCTGGCGCTCTCAATTGCGAACAAAAGAGTTGGGCAAAAGCATATCTTTTCAGGATACTCAACTCTTACAAAGCCTTTTGACGTCGATGGTAATTACAAAGGCGACAAAGGGCACACGACCGTAGAAGTTGCTAAGGACTTCTTCTTGCCACTCAACCTAAATGGACATGAGATATTTTACTCTTCAGACGATACGTCTGATAAAAATATTCATCCACTAGAAAAGCTTAAGAAGTCAGTTAACGAACAAACTGAAGAAAATAAAAGAGAACTTGCCTCAAGTGAAGGGGAAAGACTTCACAAAAGAGACAATATATTTGCTCAACTAGAAAGTCTGTCTGTAGCGCTAGAAACAAATGACGCAGGACTAATTCAAAGCTTACTAGAAGAGTTTGATGAAAGTATCTCTAGACTTATCACTCTAAGAACAAGAGTAGGCTCCATTACAAGCTCAGTAATGAACTCTAAGTCACGCCTCGAGTCAGAAAACATCGAGGGAGCAACTAGAAAAAGTAAATTAGTAGATGCAGATATAGCTGAAGTATTCTCTGATATAACAAAACATCAAAATGTCTTAAAAACGACTTATAAATCCTCCCAAGGATTAATGAATCAAAATCTAATGGATTTCTTAAGATAGACCGATAATTTTGTAGATTGACGCAATAAAGGCACTATACAACAAATATTATACAAGTATTTGATAGTTTTTGCCTGTTTTTACTTGCCTTTTGAAAAATGAGGTAATATATGAACCATTGCGGATCGAATCAGGAAGGTTCACACAGTAGAGGTTTATTATGCTCGTTTTGACAAGGAAGCTAGGAGAAAGCATCGCGATTGATGATCACATCAAGATTGTTGTGGTACAAATCAAGGGCAAGCAAGTCCGGCTAGGTATCAAAGCCCCCAAAGAAACGAAAATTCACAGAGAAGAAGTTTATAAGTCAATTCAGGATCAAAATACTGAAGCTGCTCAGGCAGACCTATCTTCAATTTCTGATTTAGCAGACGAGTTAAAGAAATAAGCAAGAATTTCCTTCTTGCACTTCTGGTCCTACGGCTGCTAGAATCATGAGGCGAGCTATTGAGGCTCGAATTTTGGAGGCCATAAGTGAAAATCAACACAACTAGATTTGGTGAACTTGAAGTAGATAATAGTGACATTATTACCTTTAAAGACGGCTTGTTAGGTTTTGAACAACTAACTAAGTTCTTCATTGTTGATCCGGGTGACCAAACTTTAATTCTTTGGATTCAGTCTATCGATGATGCAAGTACAGCATTTCCTATCATAGAACCAAAAATATTTAAGCCAGATTATTCTGTTAAGTTACTACCAGCAGAACTTACAAGCTTAAACCTTGAGAACCTAAGTGAAGCAAGTATTTACACTATTCTTACTATTCCACAAGTAGTAACGAATATGTCAGCAAATATGAAAGCACCAATTGTTATTAATAATAAGACAAAACTAGCAAGACAAATTGTTCTTCAAGATTCAAAACTTGAGGTTAAATTTGAAATGTACACTAGTCTTAAAAGATACATAGTTGCTTATACTTCTGATGACTCTGTTAGAACTACAGTTAACCTTTCTAACACTCCAGAAGAGACGGTAGAGACTCAAGAGAGTACACCTCAAACACCTACTACAACAAAAATTAGCCCAGACGCTTAAATAAATAAAAAAGCCAGCAACTAGCTGGCTTTTTTGTATCTAATTTTAATTCTCTCTATAAATTTGTTTCTGTAGCTGTCTTAGATAAATTCAAATACATCGCTGCTTCAGAATTCATTGGCTCAAGAGAAATAACTTTTTCCCATTCTGCCTGCGCCTCTAAAATATTTCCATTACCATACTGAAGAACACCCAGAGCTACTCTAGCATTAGTATAGTTTGGTCTCTCTGTTCTTAATTTTTTAAGTTCATCAATGGCCTTAGAAACGAAACCTTTCTTAGCATATACTTTTGCAATCTTAATTTTTGTTTCTACATTCTCTGTATCGAGAGCAACTACTTTATTATATTCAAATAGGGCTTCATCAAATCTGTTATACGTCATATAAAGGTCTGCCAGCTCTAAATGCTTTAATGCAAACTTCTTATTAACATGTTGATCATCTATTCCCTCATTGCCTCTAGCACGAGTTTTAACACGCTCATTGGCCTGGTTAAAAACTTTCTTAGCATCTTCGTAATGACCAATATCATTATAAAGAACAGACAATGAAATTGCTGCATCAGTATGAGTAGGATCAATGCTTATTACTTTATTGAAAGCTTTAATGGCCTTACCAATCTCACCGTTAATATGAAAAATATTTGCAAGATAGAAAAGAGCGTCTATTGATTTTGGATCAACTTCTATTATCTCGTTAAAGATAGCAGCCGCCTTCTTATATTCTCCATTATTGTAACAATGCTTTGCTTTCTCTAGAAGTTCTGCTGAATTAAAAGTTTCCATATTTCCCCTATTACCTAACGCAATTATTGTAAACGCTTCGTAATTTCTTAGAATGAGATTGCTCTATTAACTCTTTGTATTGATTATAATACTTAGTACATGAATCTTTTTCTTTTAGTTTTCCAGAACTCTCTATAACTCTAATCATAGAATGGGCCAATAATTCTGGCTCATTTCTAAATCTGTCTATTATAGATAAATACCTATATCTAGCAGCATCATATACTTTTGTTTTAAAGTAGAAGTCACCAATATATTTTTCTTTATTTAGAATCATACCTTGAGCAAGCTTTATCTTTTCAATTGCGCCTTCAGTATATTCAGACTTTTCAAAGAAATTTAAAAGCTCTTGGTAATATTTTACAGACTCATGAGCTGCTGACAGGTCTCTATCAAATGTATCTGGAATTTGAGCAAAGAAAGACTCTGCAATTCTAAAAGTTACATAAGCTCTTTTTGGATGCTTTGGGTGAAAGTCTTTAAATAAGATATAGGCAGCTGCCGATTCAACAAAGCTCTCCTGGCTAAATAAAATATCTGCCTGTAAAAGCTCAGCATGTGTAGCAAAGAAACTATAAGGGTATTGAGATCTTATCGTATTTAACTTTTCGGTAGCCAGTATATATCTAGAATCTTTAATTAGATCCTGGGCCTCTTTATAAAGAACTTCTGCTTCTGTTTTACCTGCTGGCCTTGGTGTAGAACACGACATAAGGGCCAAACAAAATGTCACTAATAATAAGCGCACACTTACTTCCTTTGTAGATATATGGAAGTTAGCATATCATTTGCAGCGTAGCACCGTCAAAGCAACTATCTCGATTTTACACCGTATAATTCATTATATACTTCTATAGAAATTAACTTGAACGCTGCAGCAAGAGGTATCGAAATGATCATCCCAACTACCCCAAAGAACGTGGAACCTAAAATCACACTCACAACAACCATTAGTGGATGAAGATTTACAATTTTTGACACTAAAATAGGAAAAACGAGTGCAATATCAATACAGTTGGCCACGATATAAAGAATAGCGATGGCCCCAAAAGTAGGTCCCCAACCGTATTCTGCAAGTCCAAAAACAATAGCAGGAATAGTTCCTAGAATTGGCCCAAGGTAAGGAATTACATTAGTTAGAGCGGCAACCAAACCTAGAAGCAAAGCAAATCGAACATCAATGATAAATAGACCTGTTGAGATAATTACACCTACAATACTTGCCTCAACAAATTTCGCAAAAATATAATCTCCAAGCTGTCTATTAAACTGATGTGAAAGGTAATAGAAGCGCTCAAATATTGAATTTGGAACAATTTTCAAAAAACTATTTTTAAAGTTTTTTCCATCCTTAAGAATAAAAAAGACAAATAATGGTACTAAAAAGATCCACTCAATAACTGAACCTAAATACTTCGGAACCTGAAGTAAAATTTCAGTTGTCGCTTTTTGTCCGTAACTTAATGAATTATTAAGAATTTCATCACCAACAACGTAACCAGTCTTCTCTTCAATCTTATTTGTTACTTCCTTATACTCACTCTTTAAAAAGTTTTCAATTTTCGGAAGATAGTACTGCACATTTTGTGCTTCGTTTGTAACTGTTGGAGTTATTTTTATAAGTGGGTATGAGAATAAAAATAAAATCGAAACAAATACTATATTAACAGCAGTTGCTCTTTTAATTCCAAACCTCATCACCATTGGAATTATCGGTGTAAATATAAGACTAATGACGTAAGCAACACTTAAAGGAATGGTCACTCTAGGAAAAAGAGAAAGTGAGAAACAAAACAAGACTATTCCTAATACAAATATGAATAGTCTTATCTTCTCAGGCTTATTAATCTGACTCGTCATTCTTTCTTTCCAGTTGCTTGATTTTATACTTCAAGCGTCTCACTTCATTAGTAACTGAAAATAACCTATTAGCAGTTATAATAGATACTGCTTGTAAAAGCTTTGTCGCTATTGTTGGGTTAGAGTTGATTAGGTTTTCTAAATCTGGTTTAAATATACCTAATAATTGGCAGGACTCTCTTGCAAGGGCCGTAGCATTTCTTATACTTTGCTGTTGCAAAAGAGCAAGCTCACCAAAGTAATCCATCTTCTCTAGTGAAACGACATGATTTAATTTATTATCTGAAGAAAAGTCACTCACTCCTTGGTCATTCTCAACAATAATATCAACTCTTCCACCGTAGATGAAATAGAAACCAACACCATTATCATTCTGCTTGAAGATAACTTCTCCATCATCAAACTGCCTAAGATGTAGGGAGTTTGAAAGTAACCTCAATTCGTTATCAGAAAAGTTCTCTAAAACTTTAATCCTTCTTAAGAATTTAGGAATAGAATTTTTATTTGATGAAAAAAGAGGGTTTGACTGCCAAAAGTATTTCAAG
>NZ_JBFGYP010000026.1:0-32968 GCF_041587335.1 Halobacteriovorax sp. | reverse complement strand
GTGCTGAGAGATTTATAACCGGTGAATTTATAGATGTATTCTTTGAAAGTAGATTCTTATTGTTTGAAAGTATATTCACAGACTGAGCGTTTACAGAAGTGTTTTTCCAAATAGAAGAGAACTCAATATTTGAAGATATATTTAAACTATTAGCGATTGTATATACTGACGTATGCCCGAGTGTTGCTCTTGCATCTGCTTCAAGAGTAAGGTTATCTACTTTAATTTGAGAGTTGTGTCTAATATGAACCCTTGAATCTAGCCCTTCACCATTAGAAATGAGACTCAAATCTTTTGCAGTAATATCAGCGTGGTGTCTGATTACAACTCTCTTCCTTGAATAGAGAGATAGATTATCTGCCTCAAGAGTAATATTATCTTGGAAAACTATTCCTTCTTTTCCATTTACACATAGATTTTTTACTTTTAAGCCTTTAAGCCTTTAAGCCTTTTGAATACTATTTTACACGGTGAATGAATGTTTAAATCTACATCAGAATTCAGATCAAAATCTATAACAAGATTTCTATAGACTCCGTCTTTCTCAGCATACCTTGAAAGATAAGTATTTAGCTCAGCGAGACTCTTAACTCTCTTATTCTTACTACAAACAGAGGCAATGGAATCAGCTAGGCCACACTCAGAGGAATATGTATTTATTGTAAAAAATAAAGTAACTAACAATAAACGTACAACATTCATTTAAAATATCCTGACAAAGTTAAATATTATTTGATCAAGTCAGTATCGTTGTAAACTGCTCAACAATTTAAGATATTTTTAAATAAAATTTGATTTACGAAAATTATTGGTAACTTATAAATATCCGAAATTATTATCATCAAGGAATCTTAAGGTATCCTTTTCCTCCATAGAGCAGAGGTAAGTCTTTGAAAACTCAGACCAACGAATTCGTGATTTCACTTATTTTAAGCACATACACTTGTGACAAATAAATGAGGAAAACAATCTCCTCATACCGGTGTTGCCTGGACATAGAGAACTGTAAAAATACATAAAAACAAAACCTAGTTCCTTAATTTAGGACATAAAATTAGCCTAAGGAAAGGCCAAGAGAAATCAAATAGTCATCTAACACAATCCTAACAAAGCAAGTCGATTATATTGGTATAAATTTATCAACTATTTATAAGACATTCGCTTTAAGGAGCAAAACAGATGAAGAGTTTATTTTCACTAATACTAGTATTACTAATGGCGACGAATACTTACGCTGTAACTAAAGTTAACGGTGCAGGTGCAACATTTCCATACCCAATGTATTCAAAATGGTTTTCTGAATATAATAAAAATAATAAAGATGTTCAGTTCAACTACCAGTCAATTGGCTCAGGTGGTGGAATCAGACAATTGATCAAGCAAACAGTTGACTTTGGTGCATCTGATGCTCCTATGAAAGAAAGAGATATGAAAAAAGCGGCTTGGCCAGTTAAGCATATCCCTACTGTTCTTGGAGCTGTATCAGTTGCATATAACTTAGAAGTAAATGGTAACTTAAACCTAGACGGAGAAACTCTTTCAGCAATCTTTCTTGGAGATATCTCAAAATGGAATGATGGAAGAATTCAAAAATTGAATCCTGCAGTAAAACTTCCTAATACAGATATACTAGTTGTAAGAAGAGCCGATGGATCAGGAACTACTTCTATTTTCTCTGACTACCTTTCTACAGTTTCAACAAAGTGGGAGTCTAAAGTAGGACGAGGAAAATCATTAAAGTGGCCTGTTGGAATTGGTTCTAAAGGAAACGAAGGTGTAACAGCAACTGTAAAGCAAACAGAGGGATCAATTGGATATGTAGAACTTGCATATGCACTAAAGAACAACCTTCCTACAGTAGCACTTAAGAATAAGGCCGGAGAATTTCAAAAGCCATCAGTTCAAGGTGTTTCTCTTTCAGCAGCAAGCTTGAAAAAAGATGCAAAAGTAACAGCTTCTATCGTAGATGCTGCAGGAAAAGGTGTTTACCCAATATCTGCTTTCACTTACATTCTACTACCAGTAAAAGAAGAAACAACTCAATTAAAAGAAGTTAAAAAGTTTTTAAAGTGGGCACTAACAAAAGGGCAAAACATGACCGAAGAGTTACACTACGCTCCACTTCCAAAATCACTTGCAACTAAGATGCTTGAAGAAATCAAATAGGATTAATGATGGTTAGAGATATTGAAAATGTTCAAAATAGTTTTTCTACAGAGAATAATGGAAATATCTCTAAAAAAAAGAGCTTCTTAACATACGGCGAACAAGATAAGTTCGCCTATTTTCTTTTAAAACTAATAGCATCGCTAGTAATCATACTACTACTAGGGATGATCGCGATGCTTCTAAACTCGTCACTTCCTGCGATTAAAGAGTTTGGGATTGGCTTCGCATTCAATGATAACTGGAACCCAGTAGAAGATGAGTTTGGCGCCCTTGCATTTCTTTTTGGAACGCTTGTCACTTCAGCTTTAGCAATTATGATTGCGGCCCCACTAAGTATATCAGTCGCAGTATTTATAAATGAAATTCTTCCAACTAAATTAGGTAAACTTATTTCTCTATTTGTAGAAATGATTGCTGCCATTCCAAGTATCGTATTTGGTCTCTGGGGAATATTTTTCTTAGGACCTTTTGTAAAAGATGTTTTAACACCTTTTCTAAAAAGTAACTTTGGTTTTTTACCTCTATTTCAAGGAGCAAGTTTTGGAATTGGTATTCTTACCGCTTCAATCATACTTGCAATAATGATTACCCCAACTATTACATCAATCTGTCGAGAGGTTCTTAAGACAGTTCCAAAAATACAAAAAGAGGCCGCACTTGCACTAGGTGCTACTCGATTTGAAATGATAAAAATTGCACTGATCAAGCCTTCATTTTCTGGTCTTACAGGAGGTGTCGTTCTTGGATTAGGAAGGGCCCTAGGAGAGACGATGGCCGTAGCAATGGTTATTGGAAACTCTCCAACTATTACTGCTTCCCTATTTTCACCTGCGGCCACAATGGCATCAGTGATAGCAAATGAATACGCAGAGGCCGATAGTGATCTTCACTTATCTGCAATGTGCTATATTGGACTACTACTCTTTCTCGTAACATTTATTGTTAACTCTTTTGCTCGAGCAATTGTCTGGAAAAAGCAAAGAAAGGCCAGAGGATAACTTATGACTTATCTACATTGGAGAAAGTTTAAAAATATTGCTTTCCACGCTTCACTTTACTTAGCCGCAGTGATTGTACTGCTTCCTCTATTTTTAATAGTCTCCTACGTCTTCAAAATGGGAGCGTCATCACTTAATCTAGACTTCTTCCTAGCTTTCCCAAAACCTGTTGGAGAAGTTGGTGGTGGGATGAGACATGCAATAACTGGTACTTTATATCTTGTTGCTATTGCGAGCATAATCTCAATCCCTACAGGACTTCTATGTGGAATATACCTAAGTGAATTTGGAAAAGGAAAGGTCGCAACCTTACTTAAGTTCTCTATTGATATGCTCACTGGGGTTCCATCAATTATTATTGGGATATTTGCCTATATATTAATTGTTGTTCCACTCAAAGGTTTTTCAGCAATGGCCGGAGGGGTTGCTCTCAGTATCATAATCCTACCTATTGTCTGTAGATCTACTGAGGAAATACTTAAACTTATCCCTCAACATATTAGAGAAGCAGGTCTTGCACTTGGACTTCCAAGATGGCGTGTTATTTTAAATATTGTAGTTAAAGGTAATCTATCATCATTGATTACAGGTGTTATGCTAGCAATATCAAGAGCAGCGGGAGAAACAGCTCCCCTACTATTTACATCATTTGGTAATATGTATCTAAGCTACAGAATAGATGAGCCAATGGCATCATTGCCTGTACAAATATATAATTATGCAATCTCTCCTTTCGATGACTGGAGAAGACAAGCATGGGCCGGAGCATTTGTTCTTATTACAATAGTACTAGGAATAAATCTTTTATCGAGACTACTGGTTAAACTAGGAAGTCTCAGGCATTTAATTCGAAGAGGTATAAAGTGAGTAGCAATATTATTCTACAAGTAAATAATTTAAATGTTTGGTATGAAGACTTTCACGCAGTAAAAGGCATATCTGTGGGCTATCCCGAGAAATCGATCTCAGCGATTATTGGCCCTTCAGGATGTGGTAAGTCTACTTTTTTAAGATGTTTAAATAGAATTTATGAAGAAGTCCCTGGAGCAAAAGCGACAGGAGAAATAATCTTAGAAGGAAAGAATGTTCTAGATAAGAGTGTCGATCCTGTCGAACTTAGAAAAAGAATAGGAATGGTTTTTCAAAAACCTAACCCCTTCCCTGCAATGAGTATTTTAGACAATGTAACAATTGGGCTTAGACTTCAGGGAATAAAAGATAAGTCCTACTTAATGAATGTAGCTGAACAATGCCTTAGAAAAGCAGCTCTATGGAGTGAAGTAAAAGACAAACTTCACAAACTAGGAACAAGTTTATCTGGTGGACAACAGCAAAGACTATGTATAGCTAGAGCATTGGCAGTTAACCCTCAAGTCCTTCTTATGGATGAGCCTACCTCTGCTCTAGACCCAATTGCTTCTGCTAAAATTGAAGATCTTATGAGTGAACTAAAAAAAGAGTTCACAGTTATTGTTGTCACACATAATATGCAACAAGCTGCAAGAATAGCTGACTATACTAGCTTCTTCGTTCTAGGAGATTTGATAGAGCACGGTCTTAGTTCAGATATTTTTACAAACCCTAAAGAACAAAAAACTGAAGACTATATAACCGGACGATTCGGTTAGAAGGAAGAATCATGGATATATCAAGTGCAGATTTAAGGGAAATGGTTTTAAAGATGGCCTCAACTGTTGAAGCAATGGTTGATAACTCATATAAATCAAGTGTGACAATTCAAGAAGTATTTGAATTTGAAAATCAAGTAAATAAGTACCATACAGACATTGATGACCATGTGTTTAAGTATATAGCTCTTAAAACTCCTGCTGCTACAGACTTAAGAATTGCTCTTTCAGTAATGAAGATAAATTCAGAACTTGAAAGGATTGCTGACCAAGCTGTAAATATAAAAAGAAATATGAAAAAGCTAGGAAAGGAATACCCGCAACTAGTAACACTAACTGAAGAAGTGAAAATGATGCTTCAAAATAGTATTGATGCTTTCGTTAAGCTAGACTCAAAGCTGGCCACAGATGTAATTCAACATGACCATTCAGTTAATGAGCTGTATAGAGATATCATGAGAGACTTTGTTCAAGCGATGAAAGATGACAAGGTAGACCTTGATGAAGGTTTCTCAGTTATTAGAGTTGCTAAATGTTTAGAAAGAATTGGTGATCAGACGACTAATATAGCAGAAGATGTTATCTTTTTAGAATCTGGTGCTGACATTAGACATAGCGCTGATTTAAAGTTTGGAAGAAGAAAAGAAGATAAAGTTAAAATCAAAGGACAAGAGGATAAGTAATGTCTACAAACCATATTTTAGTTGTCGAAGATGAAAGAGATATTTCCGATTTATTAAAACTTCAACTAGAGTCAATGAACTATTCCGTTACAGTCGTTGAAGATGGAGATGCTGCTCTAGAATTAATTCAATCGAGCCCATCTGATAGAGAAAATAGTGAACCTTTCGATCTCTTTATACTCGATAGAATGCTTCCAGGAACAGATGGATTAGAGATATGTAAATTCCTTAGACTCTTTAAAAAAACGAAAGAGAAACCTATCTTAATGGTAACAGCTCTAACGAAGGCCGAAAGTATTATTGAAGGACTTGATGCTGGAGCAGATGATTATATAAATAAACCTTTTGATATAAATGTATTAAGTGCAAGAGTCAGATCACTCATTAGAAGGTCTGCACATGTAGAGAAATCAAGTCAAACAGTTGAAGAAGTTATAAACCTAGGACCAATATGTCTTGATATGAGTCAGTGTAAAGTCTCAATCGACAAAAGTGACCTAGATCTTACTTTAAGCGAATATAAGCTTATGGTTGCCTTCTTAAATCAGCCAGGAAAAGTGCTTACAAGAAACCAACTAGTTGAATTTATTCAAGATGGACCTGTACATGTGACAGATAGAACAATTGACACTCACGTTTTTGGACTAAGAAAAAAGCTTGGAGTACACTCCGATCTTATTGAAACCATTCGAGGGATAGGATATAGAGTTAAGAACTATGTCTGAAACAAGAACTGATCACTTTATCAATACAATTCCTTGGAGGTTTTTCAAGAGAATTGCACTTTCTCAGATTGTTCTCACGACTATAGTCATACTCATAACAGTTTTCTCAGCTCGCTATTATTTAAAAGTCTATATTACAAATCAATCATTAAACCAAGTTACAGAATCTCTAGAGCTTATTAAACATTCAATTACAACTCAGAATATTGATCCTATTAAATGGTGTAAGTCCCTAAAGTTAAATTGGTCGACTCGCTACACTCTAATTGATATTGAAGGCAATGTTCTTTGTGATAACTATATAGATATAAAGAATCTAGATAATCATCTGTACCGCCCAGAAGTTCAAGATGCTATAAAAAAAGGTCTCGGTACGACAGAGAGATATAGCAATAGTTTAGAATCAGATATGATTTATGGTGCTATAAGTTTCAATACTAAAGATTCAAATTTTATTATCCGGCAGGCGGTACCATTAAAACAAATAGCAATTGCAATGGAGAGGCTCGATAGGTCTATTCTCTTGTTCTTCTTCCCACTTTTAATAGTAACATCCCTACTTAGTCTTTGGACTTCTCTACAAGTTTCATTTCCACTTAGATCTCTAGTAAAGAAAATATCAAATTTAAAGAACTTAAAACTTACTCCTAAAGGTTTAGAGACAGCAATTGCAATAGATGACGAATGGCACTTTGTTGAAAGAACTTTAGACAGAGCAGAATTAGAGTTAGCAAACTATGTAGAGGAGCTTCAACTAGAGAATAAGAAGTTTTCAATCCTAATGGAAAGTAACTCCGATGCAATACTCGCTATCGATAACAATGAAAACGTACTCTTTATAAATAAGCGCTATTATAAAAACTTTATATCTGAAGAAAGATCTAAAATCATTCAAGATAAAAAAGATCTCAAACTATTAGAGGTTTCTAGAAAGTTTGAGGTTCACGACTTACTTAGAGACGCATTAAAAGATAAGGCAAGTGCCAAAGTTAGAAATATTGAAATAGAGATGGTTGGAAGATCTGAAAAAGGATGGTTTGATATAACGACAAGCCCTCTAATCTCAGACGATGGACACACATTAGGTGCAATCTGTACCTTTAGAAATATATCTCATAAAAAACTTGCTGACCAAATGCGAGAAGACTTTGTCACCAATGTCTCTCATGAAGTTAGAACTCCCCTTACTGCGATGAAAGGATATGTTCAAATTCTTCAAGGTGTTAAAGAAGTTTCAGATAATAAAATTGTCAAAGAGGCCCTTTCAAAAATTGAACATAACTCAAATAGACTCACCCTATTATTTCAAGAAATACTTAATCTCTCAGTCATTGAGTCTAAGCATAAGTTATATTTAACAAAAACATTTACTGAGGATATTACACAAACAGTACTGCTTAACTTAAAGCAAGTTCACTCTGAAAATGATAAAGAGGTAGAGTGTATCTTCAATGTAAAAACAGTCTATATTGATGCTGCTCTTATAGAGCAAGTACTTACGAACTTAGTTGATAACTCTTATAAGTATGGCAATAAGAATGGACATATTATAATCAGATGGGAACCTGGTGAAAAAGAATTTAATCTCTACGTTGAGGATGATGGGCCTGGAATTGAGCCGTCACATCAAAAGAGAATTTTTGAGAGATTCTACAGAGCTGATTCAAGTCGATCTAGAAACCTTGGAGGAACAGGTCTAGGCCTTAGTATTGTTAAGCATATTGTACAAAAGCATAAAGGAACGATAACGACTTTCACTAATGATAAAGGCGGAATAAGCTTTAAGATAACTATCCCTCAAACGGCCTAAGACAGAAGCTTTAACACTTTATTTGGATTACTGTTAACAGTTTGAAGCATCATGACAGTAGCGTCTTTCTTTATTTTTGCTTTCATATTATTAGCTGTTTCTTCAGCAACGTCAGCATCTCGAATCAAAGATTTAGCACTTGATAGATTTTCCATGCTTACATTTATATTATTGTTCATTGATTCGAGACGGTTTTGAGATGCTCCAAGCTTTGCTCTAGAAAGCCCTACTTGCCCCATCATTTTATCAATTTTAGCAATAGAGTTTCTAGCAGTAACTTTTGAACTCAAGTCTATAGAGTCTAGTCCGAAGTTTCCTTTAGCATCTAAAATTTTAGATAAGTTATAGCTCACTCTGTCTTCTGAAATATTGTTATTCACACCAATTTGTAGATCATAACTAGCAGTTCCATTTAGAATACTATTCCCATTGAACTTACTAGACTGTGTAAGCCTCTTAACTTCCTCTTTGAGTTCGCCAAATTCTTTATTCGCTATTTGTCTCGAGAAGTCGTCCACTGTATCAGTGGAGGCCTGAATGGCGAGCTCTCTCAATCTAACTCCTAGACCCGAAAGTTCGCTGAGAGATCCCTCGGCCACTTGGAGCATTGAGATACCATCATTCATATTTCTTTTTGCCTGACCCTGGGAGACGAGCCTTGCTCTCATTTTTTCAGAAATCGCAAGCCCAGAAGGGTCATATGATGCAGATAGAATACGATCACCACTAGAGAGCTTATTTAAAGCTGTCTTTTCTTCCTCGGAGTTCTTTTCCAAGTTACGAAGAGCTAGAAGTGAATTTGAATTTGTATTAACTCTCATATCTATCCATCTTGAGTATTAGTACTCTAAATACAATTCGGATAAAATGGAGGTCTTAGACAATGTTTGGAAGTATTTAGAACCTTAAGGTAAATACTTCCAAATTATTTTTAGTACCAGACTTTTTTACTATTGTTCATCAAGGTTGTTTAAGTTGTTAAAAAGTCTTCTTCCCTTTTCTAAATGGGTAATACTTTTGTCTGTAGAAAGACAAACTGAATTGAATGTATGACCCATGAGTTCTTCTATGGACTCACCTTCTGTCTTAACTTGTTTAGTTATAGTTACTAATGACCAAAGTCCTTTTAAATTAAAATGACCATTACTTTTTTGAAAGACAAGCGCTGGCATAGAGCTCACTTTTTCAAGTTCGTTTAAGTCAAAGTCTTGAATATATAGACTTGATGTGGACATATATAGATCACAATCATTCTCATGGTCTGCCGCTTTGTAGATCTCACCAAATGAGTTTACGCAGACGCACAGAAATACCAAAATAAGTATTACTCTCATCGTTTTTGCTCCTGTTTTTGAGCAAATATATCAATTTCTAGTATTTATAGGTGGGTATTTGTAAGAAATATAGCGGCCGTCAAAATTTTAGCCAAGTTGGCCCCTCTCTAACAGGTAGTTAGAGAGGGGTAGCAGAGTAATGAGCACTCTTTGTATTATAAGTGTAGTCTAGTGTAGACCTACATGTTTGCGATGTAGTCTTTGTTCAGACTTAATTTTTCTAGGTAATGCACTTTTCATTTTTCGAAGAACTTTTAGTACTGAGGCGTATGCATTCCCCGCTTTTCCTTCCATTTTAAAAATCTTACCACTCGCTTTGAAGCGAACTGCTGCTTTGTATAGCCCACCTTCTTTAGAAATATCCCAGTTAATGTTTGAGAATTTTTCTTTGTTTTGAGAAAAACGTTGCATCTTCTCTTCAACAAAATCGTTCAAAGAATTTGATTTGTCTACGTGATGATAACTAACTTGCATCTAAAACCTCCGATGTTAAATAAGTCTCTTACTTATCTAAGAATTATATTACTCTCAAAAAATAAAAATCTGTGTAGGTGCAGTCATTAGTTTGTAAAGTTTCAGTAAAATTAGCCTGACTAATTTACTTTTTCACAAATGACACACTCCTATCTCTTATCTATTTGCAAATAAAAGGGAACTTTAAGACAATAGAAGGAGTATTTTTAAATTTTAAGGAGAATTAATGAGAGTTATTGATTATATAGAGCAAGGTGGAGTAATTATGTATATTTTACTTGCCTTAAACATTGTTGGTTTTGCAATTATGCTTTCAAAGTTTTTTATACTTTCTAAGGAAACAAAAAGGTCAAACCTAGTTGCTTCTAACTTAAGTGAAAAAGTTAAAACTGTTACTAAAGATGGCGATACAAATACAATTATAGAAATTGCAAAACAAGAGCTAGCCACTCATATTGCAGGTCTAGAAAAAGGTCTCAACACAGTTAAGATTATTGCATCTATCTCTCCTCTACTTGGACTTCTTGGAACAGTTATTGGTGTTCTCGTTGCCTTTAAAGTTATGTCTCAGACAGGACTTAATAATCCGGCATCATTTGCTCAAGGTATTTCAATGGCACTGATCACTACTGTAGGAGGTATGATTGTTGCGATCCCTCACTACATTGGACATAACTATTTATTAGGAATGCTTGATCAGTTTGAAACAAGACTAGAGAAAGAACTATTGTCAGACGTACTATAAGGATCTTTGATGAAGAAAAGAACTAGAGAAGCTGCAGCACCAGATATAACGCCGATGATTGACGTCGTCTTTCTTCTTCTTATTTTCTTTATGGTATCAACTGTATTTAAAAAAGATGAAATGGCGCTTTTACTTAATCTTCCAAAAACTGAGAAAGGTGAAAGTGTTCAAAAGGAACAGAAGACAGTCTTCATAGAGCTATCTAAAACAGAGATTGCTTACAATGGTAAAAAGATTGAAATAGAGAGTCTTGAAGATTCATTGAAGACTATTACAAATAAAACAATACCAATTGATTTAAGAATTGATAAAGATGTTAAGTACGATAGAGTCGTAAACTTAATTAGTAAATTAAAGAAATATGAGCTTACTAATGTTTCATTGATTACAGATGAGTAAGGTATAAATTCATCAAATCATTAGATGTATTTCTCCAATGAAATTTTTGAACAAACTCATGGCCCTTTTGGGCCATTTCTTTTTGAAGCGCCTCATCCTTTAGTATATCCACTATAGCGTTACTAAGGTCTTTGGTAGAATAAGGATCAATATATCTAGAACTCGGTCCTCCAGACTCTGGAAAACAGCCACCTTGACTTGTAATCACTGGAGTTTTAGAAAATAGAGCTTCTATAATTGGTATTCCAAAACCTTCATAAAAAGATGGAAATACAAATAGCTTCGCAAGTTGATAAATAGACGGAATATCCTTGTCCTCTACATTATCTAAAATCTTAACTCGATCATTCAATTCTTTTTCTTGTATATACTTAATAACTTCTTGCTTATACTTCTTCCCTCTCCCAATAAGAATTAGATCTTCTTCAATATTCTTATGGATAGCATGAAAAGCTTTTACTATGCCTAATGTATTCTTATTCTCTTCCATTGTTGCAATGTGGAAAATGAATGGCCTTGCTAAATTGTACTTCATTTGAACTCTAGACAACTCTTCGGTTGATTTATCGTAATAGAAATCAGGAGAACAACTCTGATAAACAACATGAATTTTTTCTTCAGGTACTTTAAGGTACTTAACAATATCTGATTTTGTCTGCTCGCAAATGGCCACAACAATATCGCTTTTCTTACAGCTATAAGAAAATTTTCGATGATATGTTTGTCTATCTATATATGAAAAGAATTGAGGAAACTTCAAGTAGAGTAAGTCATGAATTGTTACAACTTTTAATGTATTAGTATCCTCAATACCTAGAGGAAGCTCATGGCTTAATCCGTGATAAACATCTAGATGACATTTATTTATTTCACTTTTTAATAGAAAGCTTCTCCATATACTTGGGAAGCTTTTGGCCAGGAATCCTTCAGGGGAAATGGTTGAGAAGTTTGAACTTAGGCCCTCAGACCACTTAATTAATTCACTGCTCTTGGATTGAGGAGAAAAGAGGTAATATTCATTGTCATTATAATATTCGTCTAAACTCTTTATGAGAGTCCTACTATAATTACCTAAGCCTCTAAAGTTGTGGAGAGCTCTCTTTGCATCAAAACCTATTTTCATCTTTATATTCTAACTTAGAATATAAAGAATGCCTAGCTCTCGCTTGGTATGATTAGCTTTTGACCTTTATAGATCCTATGACCTCTTAGGTTATTTGCAGCAACAATTTTATTAATTGATGTTTTAAACTTCCTTGCAATTACTGTAAGGTTGTCCCCTCTTCTAACTCTATATCTACTAACAGTCATAGGGATTTTAAGTCTTTGCCCAATCATGATCTTACTAGACCTAAGTCTGTTGGCCTTCTTTATCTTTCTTACAGGAAGACCAAACTTTTTTGAGATCTCAATTAAGTTATCTCCACGCTTAACTTTATATACAGAGCTAACCTTTCTACTAATAGTTTGTGTAACTCTACGCTTAGCAACTTTTGGTCTTTTAGAATAATTTAATCTTGCAAATCTACTAGTGTAACCTTTTGGAACTAAAAGTTTAAATGGTCTTCTTCTTGTAACCGCAACCCAGTCTTTCTTAACTTCAGGATTTAGAATTCTCATTTTCTTAAGACTTACATTTAGTGACTTAGCGATATGAGAAATTGAGAATGACTTTTTCGCTTCAACTTCTTCTACATTTAGATAGATTTCAGAATCATACTTCTTCGCTTTAAGTCCGTACTTTCTTCTGTTTTCAAATAAGTACTTGGCAGCTGCTACCTTTGGGACATAGTTTATTGTCTCTCTTGGGATTAGTTTCTTTTTTACTAACTCTCTATAGTCTCTTGTATTCCCTCTTCGTATAGCATTTATAATTCTATACTCTCCAGCGTTGTACGCACAAAGAGCAAGTTCCCAACTACCAAAGATATTGTATAAATCTTTAAAGTATCCTGCTGCTGCATGAGAGGCCTTATAGATATTTCTTCTTTCATCTAAATATCTATCAATCTTAAGTCCATACCTCTTTCCAGTTCCTTTAATAAATTGCCAAGGACCTACAGCTGATGCATGTGATCTAATATGCGTGTTGTACCCAGATTCAATAAGACCTACATAGAAAAGATCTGTTGGAAGGTTATGCTCTTTTAGAACACTTTTTACTATACCTTCAAACTTTACCCCATTACCCATGTGCCTTTCAAAACGTGCCTTCTCTCTCTTTGAAAAGTATTTCTTCCAGAACTTATAATGTTTTTCTTTATATCGTAAATTAAGAGCATTCTTATTTGATGACTTGGCTACTGCAGGAAATATTTTTTCTAGAAAAGACTTATCCTGCTCTTTTGAAGTTTTAGTTTCGACAATTTTCTTTGGAAGTTTTTGCTTAGCTTCTTTTACAACTTTAAGTTGTGTGTCATCAATGCGAACACTTTCATATGTTTTCTTTGAAGTTAGTGAAGCTATATTTGCCTTAGGATGTTGGTTCTTTTTCCCTAACAGTGGCCCAATGTGGGAACAACTAGTTATAAGAAGAGAAAGAAGTAAAATAGTCGGCTTTTTCAAAATATCAAATCCTTGACGCAGTAATGAGTACTGATATTTTACAAAAGGAATTGATATTTTAAAATGCGGAAAGTTTTTGGACTAAAAGCCAGGATTGATTTTTATTAGAAAATCAAATTTAGTTTTGAGTCTAAGATTTGCTTTTGGAACGGCATCAACTTTTAATCTAACATCTATAGAGAAAGTTCTATTATTTTTTAAGATATCTTTTATTTTTCCATTATCTATTTCCATTCTAAAACACTTGAAGTTGCAGTTATCTTCAATCTTAGAGTTTCTTTTATAGCTAAAGAGAATAGTAGATTCTTTACCATCATATGCAGGGTTAGGAGTTTCAGTATCAAGATATACTGGACGTGATAAGCTTGCCCCTGTTGGTAATTTATTTACAATTAAGTATACATCTAATGATTGAACAAAGCTTAGGTCTACAGTGGAGTCAGCGGCCTCTACAGACTCTCCATTGGGCTCTACCTTGTCTACTAAGGTAGATGACGTATCGACTAGCTCAACCTGAGCACCAACAAATTCAACTTCTTTTAGAATATTAAAGTTTATGTCATCTAGTTCAGGAAACTCGTACGTCATTGTTTCAAGCTCTATATATTGACCATTGCCCTGTTGGAGTTCAATGTCAGCAAAGCTTGCAATTAACCTTTGCAGTATATCGCCTACATCTCCACCAATCCCTCTAACTTCTCCACCAAAGGCATCAACATTGATATCGTCTACTCCATATGAGAGCTCAACAGTGTTATCTTTTAATTGGGACTCAAGAGTTTCTATACCAAAAGCAGGTGTAATCTTCTCTTTCGAACAGCTTATACAGGCAAGTCCAATAAATAGAATATAGACAAAGCTTCTCATAATTCTCCATTAATTATTAATTACGCACCGAAGCATACACTTATTCAAAAAAGAAACAAGATTTATGTATATTTTTCAACATTTAAAGTTCTTTAATTTTAAGGACTTAAATATATAAATATAGAAATTTCACAGTCTCTACTAATTTAATTTAATTCAACTATAATGCTGCCATGCAAAACATCTTATTTATAACCATTCTTGCACTACTCTGCTCTATATCTATCTTAGATACTAGGGCCGCGAGTTACGATACTTTACCTAAAGGAGTAAGAATTGGTGGTTATAGACATGTTTTAACTGATGGAATTAGCTCTGATTATGGATCAAGTAGTACAGAGAGTAAGTATGCACTTAAAGAGAGTTTAGACGCTAAGAATTTAGAGTCTATCAATGATGCTACTAAAGAGTATTTTAAACAATTAAAAGATATCAACCCTTCAGCTTATGATAGCTTTACCTTTGGTGAGTATTCGGCTGATGCCCAAGGAAACGTTTCAGTAAATGGTTTTGGTCTTGGTTGGGGTATAACAAATAAGTTAACCGCCTACTTCTCTATTCCTATCTACAGTGCAAATGTTAAATTAAATATAAACAGAACAAAGACCAATAATCACTCCGATACTCTAAACCAAATAGACAAGAATGAGAATCTAACGGCAGAGCAAAAAGTCATTAGAGACATCACAGCACAGCTTCCAGATGCTAAAGAGGAACTACTTCAATCCATAATTGTTAATTACTATCAGTACAATCCAATTGGAAACTGGGAGGCCCAAGGGCTTGGAGACATTGAAGTCGGGACAATTTATAAACTAACAGAGAGTTCTAACTACGGACTAGCTGTTGCTGGTGGTATTGTGTTGCCAACAGGAAGAGATGATGATCCTGACACTCTTCAGGATATTTCTTTTGGAGATGGGCAAACTGATTTATTTGCTGAAATTTTTACGGGTAAAAGTTTTTTCAAGAAAAAGTTAGATTTAGACTTAAACCTAAGACTTACTTATCAAATGTCTGCAACAAAAAGACTTAGAGTTCCGGAGAGCTATGAATTCCCTCTCTCTAAGGATAGTGATGAGTTTAAAGAAAAGCTTGGTAATAAAGTAAACCTTTCTTTTGGCCCTACTTATCACTTCACTCACTGGGCATCACTGGCCGCAACTTACGGTCTTGAGATGCAAAGTGCTTCTAAGTATGAATCGAAAAATACTGAGGCCAATGATATCTTAGCTCATAACTCCAGCAGTGAATCTCACAGTGTTAGACTGGCCGCAAGCTTTAGTACAGTGTCGTTATACCAAATGAAAAAATTTGTTATGCCATTAAATGTATCTCTAAGGGCCCAAACAAAGATTGCAGGTAGAAATACTCCAAAACATTCTCAATATGAATTAGATTTTAAATTCTTCTTTTAGTGTAGATGAGATAAGAAAATCACCCCACTATCCTCATATAGATAATTATAAGGATCTTTCTCTAAGAGTAGAAACCCATCAAGGTCTAAGTAGTCTGCACCATATGCAATGTTTATTGCTGAATTGATCCCCAGGGATGTTTCAACCATACAGCCAACCATCGTCTTCATGCCTAACTCTCTTGCTGCTCGTAATTGATTAAGAGCTTTGAAATAGCTCCCAGACTTCATAAGTTTTATATTCACTCCATGAAATTGATTAGCTAAATCCCTATTCACTTCCCCGTTAGTAATTGATTCATCAGCAAAAATTTCAACAGGACTAATAGGCTTTAACTTTAGGTATTCTTCATGAGAACTACTTGGAAAGGGTTGTTCTAAAAATTCTATATTAAACTTTTTTAAAGGACCTTCTAAAAGCTTCATGACTTCATCTGGATTACTCCACCCTTCATTAGCATCGATACGAAGAGGACCATCATAATTTTTATGAACTTCTTTTATAAAATCTAAATCATTTTCAGCACCTACCTTTAGTTTTAGTGCACTAAATCTAGTCAGATTATTTTCTTTAATGAAGCCAGCAATCTTTGAAGGATCCATAATAGGAATAGAAAAAGAAGTTTTAACTTTTGATAGTGAATTAGAGCCAATAATCTGTGTTACAGACATATCTGCAATATGCGCCATATTATGAATAAAAGCAGACTCAATTCCAAATCTAAGAGAACTCGATATATTAACTTTTTGAAAGACTGGCTCAAGGTCAGCCAAAGTTGTAACAGATTTAGGACATATAGATACAAATTTTTCGAATTCTTTTTTTATAGATTCCATTGTTTCTCCATATCTGGAGTTAAATGCAACCTCACCAAGGCCTAAAACACTATGACTATTATACTCGACTATTAAATTCTTCTTTGTATCGCATGAATTTCTAGAAATCGTCCAAGAAAAGCGTAAAGGCAATTCAATTTCTTTAATTTTCCAATTACTCATAATGACAACCTTCCACTCTCAACTTATTATATATACTGTTATTACTATTATCCCCTGTTTTGCTATGAATTTAAAGCTTGAAGATTTGTCTCAGTATATTGTTCTAATTATATTTGTACTTATTATTATAAAAGTACTTGGTGATGGTTTCATTGGAAGCATATATGAACTCTTAACAGGTAAGAAAAAAGAAGATGAATTCGATATTGATTCAATGATTAGTAGAAAGAAGAGTCAGTTGAATCTAACTCCTCAATCGACTACCACTCCTAGTGAGAGAAATAATCTAAAAGAAAAAGTAAAGCAACTTGAGAATTCAAACCAAAAAGAACTCCTTGACCTACTACAGTCTCTTGAATGGGGAGATATAAAACGAGATTACGCAACCTCTTCACTGGAGCTAATTAAAGACATTTCAAGTACAAAAGGCCTAGGAAAAATTGCGACACACTTCTTCTCTAACTCATTGCTTAAAAAACCAGAGAGTTTATTAGATTCTTGGAAGACTATTTATGACAATAGTATTCTTTGGACAAACTTAGTTAATAAAGCTGACTCATTACCCAAGCAAAAGGCCCTAGTATCATTTAATGACTCTAATATATCTAAGGTATCTAACCTTTCTCCTCAGATATTAAGAAGTGAACTAGAGTCATTACTAGATCCTACGACCCTTGACTCTATAAACTTTGTAGCTAAACCCTTTAGCCAGACGACTCCATCGGAAATTTTTGAACAATACACAGAAAAGGTTAATCTTTTCAAAAGCTTGTGCCCTATTGTACCGATAAGCAAAGAAAGTAGTAACAAGTGGGCCAAAGAGGTATTAGGTTTAGTTGGTGATGATCACAGTCATGAAGTTATAAAAAAACATTATAAAGAAGTAACTTCTAAAATTCACCCTGATAAATATACTTCTCTAAACTTAAACGACGATCAGGTTTCTATTCTAAATAGTAATCTTGCTCTAGTTAATAAGGCCTACACATTATTGAAAAAATAGGTGTCTTATGCATAAGAAAAGAGAACAGTTAGTTGCACAGTTAGAAGTTGAACTTGTAAAAATAATAAGTGAAACAAACGGAATATCTCTAAGCGATACACTAGAGCTTCTTTTACAGTCAGTAAAAATGAAAGAGAATGCCTTAGTAGAAAAATCTCTTCTTGAATTCAATCACCTACTTACAGGATTTCAAATTGATGAGGTTGATATAACAACACTCCTCACACATCCAGTTGCTGAGGCATTATTTGGATTCTTTAAATCCTTTCCTATTCCTTACAATGAAGAACATATTCATTTAACAGGTTCATTGAATGCAGAGTTTATCTATCCTCGATTAAAGAAACTACTCGAGGGAGAAAATAAAGAAATATATGAAAAGAAGATTAAAGATGTCTATGGAGAAAACTCTATTCCTATTAATTCAATAGATGATGTAGATAACTTAATTAGACTTAAAGATGGTGAACAGTTCGGAAAATATCTTGAGATTCTCTATCTTGCAAAACTAGTACTTATTGATAGAAAGGCACATGAAGAAGCTGCTTATCATATGGCACATGAACTTTACTCTAAATATAATGTTGGTCAAATTAGACTTAAGTTTACACTGTCTAGATCTACGTCAATTGAATCTGAGAAAGTTCCAGGAATTGAAGATATCACAGAAGAAGACGTTGTACTTGGCCTATATGATGGCTTTAAAAGTTTTCAAAAAGAAAATCCTTTCTTTAAGTTCTACCTCTCACCTAGCTTTAGAAAAGAAAGTAATTTCTTTGATTCAGTTAATTATAAAACAAAACAAGATCATTTTATTGCTCAAGTAAACTCATTACTTAAAATATTAGATAAGCACACATTTTTAAAAGATTATGTATCAGAAGTCGACACTGTTGGTGATGAGAAAGAACTTTATAGAAAAGTGCATTTTAAAGAAATGAAATCTGGACTGAGAAAACTTCAGTACAATGGTTTTCAAATTCGATCACATCACGGTGAGACATGGAAGACATTAAAGAAAGGTGTTCAATCAGTGGATAATGCTATGAATATCTGGCACCTAGATACACTAGAACATGGTCTTTCATTAGGGATCAATCCAAATTTTTATTATCACTCTCTTATGCAAAGAGTTCTTGAAAAAAATCAAAGAGGTGAAGGCCTTAAAGAAAATAGCCAAGAGTTCAACGAAATTCAAGATATGGAATGGTACGATGTTAGCATTAGGGAGAAAGTCTTAAGAGGAACTCCCTTAGACGATGAAGAAATAACAAGTTTCACTAAAACAAAATTCCACACAGCTCGAGAAGTTGAACACTATCAACATGATGTATTAAACAGAATGATTAATAAGCAAGTATCACTTGTAGCACTTCCCTCTTCTAATTTAAAGCTTACTGGATGCTTCCCTGATTACAAAGATCACCCTTTCTCTTGGTGGGAAAAGAAAGGTGTAAACCTTGGGGTTGGTACAGATAACTACATTACTCTGTCTACAAACTTTATACAGGAAATGTTAATTTTACTTTTTTCAGATCCAATCAATTTGAAAATTACAAAACTATTGATGGTATCTACAAAAGAAAATAGAAGACCATTTATAAGTCATCTACTTTGGGAACTTAGAAAGAGTATTATTAGTAAGACAATTGATTCGTAATCTCTTGGGATACCATCTCAGGAGAGATATCTACCATACACTTTTGCCAAGTGCTTTGAGAGCACTTGCCTCTTCCATCTTTAGTACAAGGCCTACAAGGTAGCTCTACTTCTAGAGTTTTGATATGCTCACCAGTAGCAAAACCAAAAGCAGTAGGTCCCATTAGAGAGATGCCCTTCTTACCAAGTATATCGGCAACGTGAATCAGTCCAGTATCAGCGCAGACAAGCAGCCTTGATTTATTAACCACTGCACAGCTCTCAATTAAGCTTAACTTACCTGCTAAATTTAAAACCCTCTCAGGTGCAACACTTCTTATATCTTCACAGAATAAGTCACCAGGTCCACCGAGAATGGTAAAGTTCTTATCTTTATTAATCTCTATTAGCTTCTTCCAATGCGAAATTGGCCAACGCTTCATATCCCATGCGGCCGATGGTGCAATAACAATAGAGTTAGGATCAAATGATTCAGGACAAGCTATATTTTGAAAGTCCCACTGTTCTGGGCTGAAGTTTCTTGCGTCTTCAATCCCCCATTTTTGTAATGGAGATAAATAACTAATGATCCCTCGATAAGGATTTTCAAAGTAATTCTTTCTAAAAGTAAATAACATCAATCTCTTAATTCTCTCCTTACTTCTTCTTAAAAAGTTTGGTGGAAATAAGAATAATGATAAGACTCTTGAGCGCAAATTAGAGTGAGCATCATAGACGTGAGTATAATTCTCCCCTCTAAGCTGCATAGCTAACTTTAATAGTCCGATAAAACCTTTACTCTTATCAAAACTCCAGACTTTATCGACACTCTTATTTAAGTCTAAGAGAGAGGCCATATCACTTCGCGTAACCCAGTGGATATCTCCAGGAATATTCGCTTTGACCTTATTAAGGACACTCATACACTGGACAATGTCACCGAAGCTTGAAAATCTGATTATTAAAGTTTTATTCATCTCACTTATAATACCTGATTTTTTTTCATTTGCCCAAGAGTAGAATAAAGACTTATTATTGTTAAATAGCAAAATAAGAGAGATTTTATGAAAATTTTAATATTTATATTAATTCTAAGTTCATCAATAAATGCCTCAGAAGAAAAAGAGGTCATTGCCACATTATGGCAAGAGCTAGGTCATCCTCCGCTCAAGCAGAAAATAAATAATGAGATACCAAGTAAAGTAACAAATATTCCCAAACAAAAAGAAATAAAGAAAGAACTCTCCCCTGGTCAAAAAAAGATTGAGGAAATCAAAGCGAGAAATAGAAGACTCATCAGAGAGAAGAAAGTAGAGAGTCATGCTTCGACTAATATTTATGATTTAAAAACTCAAGGGCTAAGTCGCTATAAGAAAGTAGTTAGAAACACATTGACTGAACAAAAGAATGAAATAAAGAAAACAAGAGCTAAATGGAAAGAATCAAGAGATAAATTCCTACGAAACCTATCTAACTACAAAGAAAATACTTTTGAGATCCAAAGTGCATATACTGGGGAAACTCAACCTAAGCTTAACCTACTACCTGAAAATGTGACACTAACTAAAGGCTCTGATTACTATGTTATAAAGAATGCTTTTAATATTGAAGTTAAAGATCAGGGAAAGAGACCAACATGTAGTGCGTTCGCTGGCGCATCGGCGATAGAGATACTTCTGCGCCAGTCACAATCTTCAACGAGTGTATCTGAACAATACCTCTACTGGTCATCAAAGCCTTACTGCCAAACATCTCCTTGCTCAAGAAAAGGTAGTTGGATTAGTTTTGCGTACGATAAGAGTATTTCTGCCAAAGGGTTTGATATTCCAAACGCAAAAGATTGTCCTTATAACGCAAGCTCTCTACCTGGAAATGAAACACAAATCCCTCTTCAAAATGGATGTCGAAATGGAAAAATAAAAGTAGATAATTATAAGAAGATTAAAAGTTCAACTGCTCTCTACCAATCATTAAATAATGATAACCCAGTTATCATAGGAGTTAAGTTATCTCCTAACTTTTACACAACGAGTGGAATCATTACCTACCAAGATTCACTAGTTAATGGTAAAATGGATCAACATGCCAATGGTCACGCTCTATTGCTAATAGGACACATGAAGCTACCTAAGAAGTTAAACACTGAAGGAAAGCTATGCTATCTAGCAGTTAATAGCTGGACTAAGGGATGGGGAGCTGGTGGCTATGCTTGTATTACAGAAAAGTGGTTATCAAAGTATAAAGTAGCAAACCCTTTTATGGCATTAACTAAAGTAAGGAGTATATAAGATGGCATTTAGCCTACAGAACTTTACAAGCCTAATTAAGATTGCAGCACAAAATAATGCAAGTGATGTTCATATCAGAACAAATGAAGCCCCAAGCCTGAGAATTAATAATGATTTAATTCCAGTTCAATCAAAACCATTTAGCACAGAAGATATAGAAGATATCGTTAACATAGTTACAAAAGATAAAAAGCAGGAAATCAATCTAGAGAGTTTAACTGAACTAGATGGTGGAATGGAAATAGATTCACTCTGCAGAATTAGATACAATATTTTCAAATATAATGGTCACTTTGGAATTGTTCTTAGACTTATTAAGCTCCAAATCCCAACAATTGATCAACTAAACCTACCTAAAGTCATTAAAAAAGTTTCTGAGACTCAAAGGGGCTTAATCCTAGTGACAGGTGCCACAGGCTCAGGGAAATCTACAACACTCACTGCAATGATAGATCACATGAATAGAACAAGGGCTGCTCACATTGTGACTCTAGAAGACCCAATTGAATATATTCATCAAAATAATAAATCTAGAATTTCTCAAAGAGAAATTGGGACAGACACACCAAACTTTTCTACGGCCCTTAGATCTGCTCTTAGACAAGATCCTGATATTATACTTATTGGTGAAATGCGTGATGCTGAAACAGTATCTATCGCTTTGAAGGCCGCTGAAACTGGTCACTTAGTTCTCTCTACAGTTCATACGACAAATGCAATATCAACACTAAGTAGAATAATCTCAATGTTCCCTCACGAAGAACAAGATGAAATTAAGAAAAGACTAGCGGGATCACTCAAGGCAACGGTATCGCAAAGAATGCTAAAGGCCAACACAAAGTCCGGAATAGCAATTGCTCAAGAGATCATGCTTACAAGCCCAGGAATCAGAGAATGTATTTTAGGGGAAGAGCCACTTAATCGAATCATTAATATTATAAGAGAAGGTAAAGGAAGATCTGGAACAGGTTCACAAAGTTTCGATCAACATATTATGGACCTTTATAACGATGATCGAATTACAAAAGAAACAGCACTTGGAGCAGTAGAATCTGAATCTGACTTCTTACAAATGCTGGATTTTGAATAAGTTATAGATTATCTATAACAATTGTTCCAGAGATATAGTCGTGTAGCCCTCTTCTTCTCTTGTTAAGTGGAATCATTAATATTCCAATAACAGATAAAAGGGAGAGGGGCTTGGCTATGTATTCTCTTATCATAATCACGCCTAATGGCGCCTTAGGCTTAAGTGTCCCAAGTATTTTTAGCTTTAGAATTCTTTTTCCAAGTGTCTTTTGAGAAGATGAAAGCGGAACTATAACAATAAGAAAGTGTAAGATTAGAGATATACTTACACCACCAACATCAAAGAAAAGACTATTACTAATCTCTGGACCTAAGAACTCTTCTACTGATTGACCAAAATCAACAAAAAAGCTACTCGCTACTTGCCCTATTCCAATGATAAAAACTAAGATAGCAAAATCTATAGTAAAGGCAATACCTCTTCTCCAGTGGGCAGCCGGATCGATAATATCTCGATCCTTTATTGATGTGCCACCAGCTTCCCTGGCCATTTGTCTTCGAGATTTCCTAGGGCCAACTGAAGAGCTATCTAAATTTAACTTATCTTCTTTTTCCGAGCTTTTAAGGAGTGGCTTATTTGTAAGCTTCTTCTTTTTTTTGGGAGCATCAACTTCGAAATCCCAATCGTCTTCATCTACCATGATTCAACTACTTCCTACTAAAGAGCTTTTATTTCTGCAACGATACGATCTACTTCTTTCTTTGCTTCGTCACAGGAAGCTTTCCACTCCCCATGACTTAGATCTTTATTAAGGTTCATAAGTAATTCCCCTAATACAATAGTTGCTTTGTTAAATTCTTGTAACTTAACTACTGCAAGCTGCTCATCTTCTAGATTTTCCAGCTTGTTCATAATTTCATCTAATTCTGTATTATCAATACTCATTTATTTAACCGCCGTAAGCTTTTTACCTTTTTGCATATGAATCATATCATTTATGATGAATAATGCTTCTTCAAGACCCGCATCTTGACGAAGCTGCTTAGTCCATTCTTCATTTCTAGTTTTGAAGTCTTCTTTCCACTTCTTCTCATCGCCTTTCTTTACATCTTCATGCATTCTGACGCTATCTTCATAGTATGAAACTAATAAATCTTTATTCTCTTCATCTAACTTAAGCTTCTCAGACATTTCTTTATTTTTTTTGTCTTCAGCAACTACCTTATCTATATTTAAAGAAATCTTAGTATCTTCTCTTCTCTTCGTAAGGTACTCAACAGATTCATTAATCTTAGTAAATCTCTTAGACTCTTTAACTCTTTTTCCACTTCTCTTCTTTAAAGTGCTCATATCAAATTTATTCTTATCCCAATGAGAGAATTTTAAAGGAGAAACTCTATCCCATGGAAGAGAGTACTCTAAGTCTTGCTCTCTACTCTTAGTATATTCATATGGATCTGGAATAATAATATCTGGAGTCACACCTTTATATTGAGTTGACCCACCAGTAACTCTATAAAACTTTTGAATCGTTACTTTTAATGCACCCATCTCAGATCCAAATAGTTGTTGTAAAGGACCATGGCTAAGATTTAGAACTGCTTGAACAGTTCCCTTTCCATGAGAATGTGCTCCCCCAACAATAACGGCCCTTTCATAATCTTGAAGTGCCGCAGCTAAAATCTCTGAAGCCGAAGCTGAGAATCTATTTGTCATTACAATCAGTGGACCAGAGTAAGTAACAGATGTATCGGTATCATTTAAAACATCAACATTACCATCGTGGTTTTTAATCTGAACAATTGGACCTTTCTCAATGAATAATCCTGACATTTGTTTAGCATCTTCTAATGCACCACCACCGTTATTTCTAAGATCTAGAATTACACCATCTACACCTTTCTTTTTAATTCTTTCAAGCTCTGCTCTAACGTCAGCAGTACAGTTAATTGCAGAGTTTTCGAAATCTCTATAAAACTTAGGTACATGAATATAACCAACCTTTAATCCCATTCCCTTAATCTCTAAAACAGATGACTTAGCAAATGACTCTCCGATCTGAACAACGTCTCTTTCAATATTAACCTGCTTTCTAGAACCGTCGGCCTTTTTAACTTTAAGCTTAACTATCGTTCCTTTCTTACCTCTAATATATCTAACAGCATCGTCAACTCTCATTCCAACAAGATCAACAAAATCACCTGTCTCCTGCCCAACAGCAAGAATTAAATCATCAACCTCTAGACCTTTTTGTCTCCAGGCCGCTCCACCAGGAACAATTTTTACAACTTTAATATATGGGTCTTCTTCTGATAGAACTGCTCCAATCCCCTCTAGACTTCCAGAGATATCAATATCAAAATCTTCTTTTCTCTTTGGTGGAAGGTACTGAGTGTGTGGATCGTAGATTAGCGCGATTGCATTGAAGAACTTTTCTTCATAATCACTTCTATCATCTTTCATTAGTCTGCTAAAGAAGCTCTTGTACTTTTTAGAAATTCCTTCATGAGCTTTTTTTCTTATTTGAGCATCAGTAAGGATTTCAACTTTCTCTTCTTTCTTTTTAGACTTCTTTTTTACTTTTTTCTCTTTATCATCTTTTTTAGGATTTTTTAGATCATCTTGCTCTTCTTTAAGGCTAAGGTATCTATTTAGAGTCGCTTGCTTAAAGACTTTTCTCCAGTGATCTTTTAATGCTTTTGTATTCTTAGAGAAGCTTCTCTTTTCTGGATCAAGCTCTAATGATTCGTCTAAACTCCAATCAAATTGCTTTTTGAAAATTTCTTGTCTTATCTTATCGACTTCAACAACTCTTTCTCTGAGAATTTTAATAGAGTCATTAACAAGATTGTGTTTACCAGACATCATCTCTTTATGCATACTTGATTTGTACTTATTTAACTTCTTGATGTCGCCTTTTAAAAAGAACTGCTTTCCATAGTCTACTTTCTTGAAAAACTCATCAAATGCTTTTTCTGATAAATCTTCATTAATTTTCAACTTTCTATAATGATAAGTCTCAAGAGCATTACGTAAGATATTTCCAATGAGCTTTTCTCTCTTCTCATCTGGACCTACATCAGCAGTAATTAAGTCAACATCACGGACTTCTTCTTTCTTAAAACTTGCTTGTGCTATTTTTGCTGGCTCTTTAGCATTTACCTGTAAACCAAAAATAAGCGTTAATATTAATAGAAAGTTTAATTTTCTTTTCATTTTATCTCCAACTGGGAATATACGATTAAAGTATATTCCTGTAATTTTACATCTTTATATAATACGTCTAAAACTCGACGCTATAAAGTAAGAAAAATATCACAGTTAAGATTTATTTTTGTTATGGGAATGTCAAATTTTTAACGGCCTAGAGAGGTCAACTACTTAATGACCTCTTCACACTCACCTAGTACATCAATTCGATATACTTCTGATTCATCAAGGGCCTTCTCCATTAGCTTAGTGTAGTCGAATTCCATTGAGTAATTTCTCATATAAACATAATCCGCCTTAATCACTGGATGTTTAGGAGAGAAAAGACTACAGGCATCATCGTGAGGAATAACCGATATATCATGAGTGCCAATTTTTTGAGAAAGACGAATAATTTCAATCTTATTAAAACCAACCAAAGGTCTCAAGATCATCTTTTCAGAAAATTTATCCATAACAGACATATTCTGCATAGTTTGACTTGAAACTTGCCCAAGAGCATCTCCAGTAACAATGGCCTGGGCCTTCACACGACGAGCAAGAAGGTTTGCAGTCTCAACCATATACTTTCTAAAAAGAATTGTTCTATATTCTTCATAGCAGTCTTTAGCGATTGTATTTTGAATTTCTCCAAATGGAACGACCCAAAGCCTACACCCTTTTTGAAATTGCCCTAGAACTGAACATATACTTAGAATCTTCTCTTTAACTTCTTCCCCTACATATGGATAAGCGTAAAAGAAAATAAAGTCTTGCTTACAACCTCTTTTAGACATCATATAACTTGCAACTGGAGAATCAAATCCACCAGAGATCATAGTAATAACATGTCCACTACTTGAAACCGGAAGACCACCTGTTGCTTTAAGCTTCTCGGTTGAAATAAAAATATTGTCTTGCATGACTTTTACATCAATCATGATTTCAGGATTTCGAACGTCTACTTTTAATTGAGAAAACTCTTTAAGCAAAAAGTGACCAAGCTCTCTTTGAAGATCCATTGAGCCATGAGGAAAAGTTTTATCAACTCTCTTACATCTAACTTTAAAGGTTGTTATTCTCTCTCCGAGCTCGCCCTTTAATTTTTCAACTATAGTTGGAAGAATTAATCCCTTCTCACGTTCGATACTAATTGCAGGCTGGACAGTGGAAACTCCTGGAACTTTGGCCAGTGAGTTAATACAGTCTTTTGAAAAACCGGCTTCAGACTCAGCAACAAGTCGCTGCTGATCATTTCGAATACTCACTTTCTCTTCAGTATTGTGCGCTTTAATGACTAAATGAACATGCTCTCTTAGTGTTTTAAAGTAGTGTTTTCTATTTTTACCCTTAAGCCAAAGTTCATCGATATTTACTATTAAATGCTTATACATATTTAATTCCTATTATAGTCTTTTTATTTCTTTGATAATATTTGTAATTTCTTTAACGAATGTTTCTATATCTTCTGTTGTTGTATCTTTTGAAAACGATGTTCTAAGCACAAACTTATGTTTAGACTGATCGATCTTCATTGCATCAAACCCAGCATTAAATCCTTTTGCCTTAGATGAACATGCCGATGAGCTTGCAACATAGATATCTTTCATCTCTAAATGTCGAAGAACAATATCACTTGATATACTAGGAAGTAGAAAACTTAAAATATAAGGAGAAGTATCATCTAGAGAGAATGGAAAGGTAATTCCTAAATCTGCGGCCTCTAGTTCTTCTCTCATTAAAGAGTTGATTCTCTTAACTTTCTTATTATTTGTAATCACATCTTCTAGCCCAGCAGTAATCGCTTCACAAAGAGAAAGAATAAGAGGAGTGTTAACTGTTGAAGATCTAATTCCAAACTCGTGCCCACCACCATGGAGTTGTGTTTCAACCTCTACTCCATCTTTAATGAATAGGGCCCCGACTCCTTTTGGTGCACCAATCTTATGACCAGAAATCGTATAGCTATCAATCAATGAAGAAAGGTTCGTCTCAACTTTTGTTAGCCCCTGAACTCCATCAACATGAATATGTATGTTTGGAAACTTATCCTTCACTTTCTTCCCTAGAGATAAAATGTCGTAATGATTTCCACTTTGATTATTTACATGACTTAAAACTACTAATTTTGAATCTTTATCTAAAGACTCTAAGAATTTTGCCTCATCAATAACACCACCTTCAAGAAGTGGTATCTCCACTAGTTGAGAATTTAAGCTTTTTACTGGCTCAGAAGTAGAAGGATGATCTCCCACAGAATAATGAACTCTATCTGAAGGGAGAAGCTTAATCCCCTTAATTGCTAAGTTATTAGCTTCAGTTGCAGAGGAAAGAAATATAAGCTGATCTTTCTTTGAGCCTTTTAGGGACTTTAGGATTAACTGTCTCGCCCTCTCTACTTTCTTCATAGAACTCTTTCCAAGCTTATGGGCGGCCGAGGGATTAGCGAAGTCTTCGCGCAGAGACTTTATATAAATATTGAGAGCGCTTTCAACTATTGGAGTCGACGCAGCATGATCAAGATAAATCATTCAAATTCCTTACTTTTTTGATGGGCCATCATGCCTTAACTAACACCCAATGTCAAAAGATGCCTCGACCTTAAATACTGTATTTATAAATTGAATTACTTATAGAATAACAGCTACAATCGAGACTGTAATATAGCTCCTAATAAGCTAATAAACGCTAAGACTTAAAAGAGTTTTTAGCGTAACAGGGATATCTAAAATGGCACAAAAAGAACTTAAGATAATTGGATGGAGAGAGAACTGTTCCCTCCCGCTTCTAAACACAGATCAAATAAAAGTAAAAGTAGACTCTGGGGCAAAGACCTCTTCACTACATGCTTTCGATTTAAAGATATACTCAAGACTAGGTAAAGATTTTGTGAAGTTTAATGTTCACACCGAAAGAAATAAGAAACAAATCTCTATTCCTTGTAAAGCAAAGGTTCTAGAATATAGGAACGTAAAAAGTTCAAATGGACATGTTGAAAGAAGACCAGTTATTGAAACAACTATAAACCTACTAGGTGAAACTTGGACGATAGAATTAACTTTAACAAATAGAGATGAAATGGGATTTAAAATGCTCTTAGGAAGAGAGGCAATAAAGAATCGCTTTTTAATAAATGTAGCCAAATCATTCTATAGTAACAAAAAGGGTAAAAAGAAATGAAACTAGCAATCCTATCAAGAGAAAAAAACAACTACAGTACAAGAAGATTAGTAGAGGCCTGTAAGGCAAGAGGTCATGAAGTTAAAGTACTAAATACTCTGAAGTTTGCTCTAGACCTTGAAGAGGGTGACCCTGATTTATACTACAATCAAAAAAGACTGAGTCATTACGATGCTATTCTTCCAAGAATTGGAGCATCTATAACTTACTTTGGTACTGCTGTTGTTAGACAGTTCCAAGCGATGGATGTTTACTCTGCAAATACGGCCGATGGAATCTTAAACTCTAGAGATAAATTAAGAAGCTTTCAAATACTTAGTAAGCACAATATAGGTCTTCCTTACACAACGTTTGTAAAAGACAAAAAAGACATAATACCTGCGATAAATAGAATTGGCGGAGCTCCAGTAGTAATCAAACTTCTAGAAGGAACTCAAGGTGTAGGCGTACTTCTAGCACACACAATGGAGTCAGCGACTTCTATCATTGAGCTGCTACAGAGTCAGAAGCAAAATATTTTAGTTCAAAAATTCATCGCAGAAAGTAAAGGCCGAGATATCCGAGCAATTGTTGTTGGAGATCAGGTAATTGCAGCGATGAGAAGAGTTGCTCAAGGACAAGAATTTAGAAGTAATGTTCACAGAGGTGGAAAGACAGAGCAGGTTGAACTTTCAGAAGAATATAAAGAAGTTGCTATAAAGGCCGCCAAAATTATGGGATTAGGTATTGCTGGAGTTGATATGCTCGAAGGTAAAGATGGTCCACAGATAATGGAAATAAACTCTTCACCAGGACTAGAAGGAATAGAGGGATGCACTAAGATTGATGTTGCAGGTGCCTTTATTGACTATATTGCAGGACAAGTTGATTTTCCTGAAATTGATATACGTCAAAAGCTATCCGTAAGTAAGGGCTTTGGTGTTTCAGAGTTCTTTATTCCTAAAGAGTCTGGATTCGTTGGAAACTCAATTATTAACTCAGGACTACAAGAAAAGGATATCAACGTTCTTACACTCCATAGAAATGGAAAAGTAATACCAAACCCTAAAGGTGAAAGAGTGCTAGAAGCGGGAGACAAGTTATTTTGTTTTGGAAGATTAGAAACAATGAAAGAGCTTATTCCTCTAAAGACGAGAAAAAGAAGAAAGCCTAAGATTAAAAAACTAAAAGCTAAAGATATTAACAAAGCAAAAGAAGTAGAAACTAAAAGTGAATAAAATAAATAAGAACGACCCAGAAGTTCTAAAGATTGGGGATACTTTGATTAAAAGAGGAGAACGTGTAGATCTCTCTCTTAAAGTTGGTGCTCTATACGACCACACTCCCCTTTCAATTCCACTCGAAGTCATTCGAGGAAAGATTGGTGGCCCAACATTATTTATCAGTGCTGCTGTTCATGGAGATGAACTCAATGGTGTTGAAATAATTAGACGTATTCTCAAAAGAAAAGAATTAAATAGCCTTAGAGGAACTCTAATTTTAATTCCAGTTGTAAATGTTTTTGGTTTTAATAATAAATCGAGGTACCTTCCTGATAGAAGAGATTTAAATAGATCTTTTCCAGGAACAAGTGGAGGATCTCTTGCAGGCCGAATGGCTAAACTCTTTATTAAAGAAGTTGTTGAGAAGTGTACTCACGGAATAGACCTCCATACAGGCGCCATTCATAGAGCAAATCTTCCTCAAATTAGAGCATGTCTAGAAGATGAAAAGACTAGAGAGCTTGCTCAAAGCTTTGGAGTCCCAGTAATTATAGACTCTAAAATTAGAGACGGCTCCCTTAGAGAGGCCGCAAGAAAAAAGAAAGTTACAACTCTCCTATTTGAAGGTGGAGAAGCACTTCGCTTTAACGAGGATGTCATAAAGTCTGGTGTTAAAGGTTGCTTTTCAGTAATGGAAAAAATAGGAATGATTAAAAAGCCGGCAAGTAAAGCGGCTAAAAAGAAAAAGAAAGTTTATATTGCAAATAATTCTTACTGGATCAGATCTCCCCACAGTGGTGCAGTTAACTTCTTTAAATCTCTTGGCGACAATATAAAAAGTGGAGACTTACTAGCAAACGTTTCTAATACTTTTGGAAGAGAAGGCACTGATATCCATTCAAATGCTGATGGCATTCTAGTAGGCATATCTATGCTTCCACTTGTAAATCAAGGCGATGCACTCTTTCATATTGCAACATTCAAGGATACGACGAAGGTTAAGAAGGCACTAGAGAGGTATAGTGAAGACCACTGATGTAAAATCAGCTAGTTATTCTTTATACAGTATAAGTAATAATTTCAAATTCTCACATCACGACCTTTAAAAGTGATAAAAATCCTCATTAACCTAATTGGAGAAAGTTAATGAGGAAGCTCTCGCTTACTTTGCTAACATTTATTTTATGCTTCTCAATTGAAGCATCAAATGTAACAGAAGATTTTATCTCTTCTGCGATTTCTCTACTTCCAAAAAAATTACAAAATATAGATGTTACAGTTTCATTTAAGAGAATGAATGAAAACACTCTCAACTCTCCTTGTAATGGCGAAGGCTTTATTTATGGAAAGTATAATAAGAATGTAATAACGCTAAGTGAACAATTAATGGATCACTTAATACCTACTCAGGAAGTCTCATTTAATTGTAAACATCAAAATTTTTATAAGACTGCCCTATCGACTTTAATACATGAATTTTTTCATGCCTATGAAGATGGATTAGAAAAAGACGATAAACTTCACACAAATAAGGAGTTTCTCTCTCTTGGTTTTTGGAAGTTAACATCAGAAAATAAAAATTTAAATACTTACGCTGAACGCTCACCAAATCTCTATGAATACTCTTCACCAAAAGAATTCATGGCAGTTAATTTTGAGTACTTTATTTTAGATCCTAAGTATAAGTGTAGAAGACCAAACCTTTACACTGCATTTAAAAATCACTTAGATCATACTCCTTTTGAAGAAGTACAATGTGAATTACTAACGGATATTTCTGTATCAGATACTCAACAGGTAGAACTAGTTGAATTAGACTTCAATAGAGTTAGAGAAGTTCATTACTTATTTGCATCAGAGGGAAAAGCGGCCATGAGTCGTTGGGGACATAGTATGTATAAGCTAGTCCTATGTGACCAAGAGTGGACTTTAAAAAAGTGTAGAACTCGAGGAAAGTTTATAGTCATTGGTTTTCTTGCTCAAGTTGAAGATATTTCAATAAATGCGATAAAAGGAATATTTGGAAAATACCCAAGTGACATGACAATTACAACTCTTAACGCCATGAAGAGGCAGTATAATAGAGCAGAGTTGAGAGATCTTGAAAGTATTCCTCTAGCATTTAATAGTACAGAGAAAGAAAGATTTTTAAACCACCTGATTAGACTCTACTGGGAGTACTCAGGTAAATATTACTTTTTCAGTAACAACTGTGCAGATGAGGCCTTTAGACTTATTCAAATTGCAAAGAACTCTGCAGATGCTTATTCTAAAAGGATACTAACACCTCTTGGAATCTATAAATACATTGAAAAGAATAATCTATCTAAAGACTTCTCTTTTTCTAATAGAGAACAAAATATAAGTAATGGCCTGCTATATAGTAGCTTTGCCCCAAAGCTTAATACTAGCTTTCAAAGACTGGCATCACAATTTAAAGATGACTTCAAAGTTGAGATTAAGCGTCCAAAAATTAAAAGAAATGAAAGACACTTTACTCCAAAAACAAAGAAAATAAGAGATATCCATGCTTATTCTCTAATTTCGACAATGAAAAGAAGAGAGATTATAGAGAGTGTAATTAAGGTTAAGAACAAGAAGAATCTATTAGATCTCTTTGCTATT
>NZ_JBFGYP010000025.1:0-33527 GCF_041587335.1 Halobacteriovorax sp. | reverse complement strand
AGTTATCATCGCCCCCCATCCGTGCGTATTTGACTTAACACCATCTAAATAAACACGAATAGATTTTCTTCCTTCACGAGGAGAGATATTTTTATAGACATAAATACGTCTAGCAAGATCGGCCTTTCTCACGTTGCTCTGGCCTGTGATAAAATCCATTCTTCCATCACGATCAATATCTAGAGTCACAACACCAGAAGGATTTAAAATATCAATCTTTGCATCTTTTGCTATGTCTTCAAAGCCATGATCTGCTCTTTGGGTGAAGTATATTAAGCGCGTATAAGGAGGGTACCCAGAATTTTCAACAAGGATATCAATTAGTCCGTCATTATTAAAATCAGCAAAGACTGACCTCTTATCACTTTGAGACCAAACTCTCCTTCCACTATCTTGAATATATTCTGATCTTAAAAACTTTGGAGGGAACTCTCTTCTACTCCCAGTAAGGAAAGAAGACTTGTCTCTATTTTCAGAATCAAAAGAGTGAGAAACCTCTCCTACAAGAATATCCATCACTCCATCATTATTATAATCAGTACATAAACTATAAAGAGAGTTTCCACCACCTCGAGGGTTTAGCATCCCAAAGCTATCATGATCAAACCCTGCTTCATCTGCAAAGTTTTTAAAGGTTCTATCCTTATGTTTAGAGTCGTATCTATTCATCCACATTTTATTTGCATGACCACCAGAAGAGCTCGTAAGAATATCTGGAAAACCATTTTGATCGAGATCACATGTGCTTGATGAAAAGGTTGGCTTAGCATTCACATAGGCATTATTAGCTTTAGAAAAGCGAGCTTCATCTTCTAATAAATAACTAACTTCTTTATAGTCAAAGTTTTTCATCCCCATATAGAGTCTATCGGGAGAGGACTTTGGTGAAGATTTAGAATAATCTAACCAATTAGCTTCAAATAAATCAATATAACCATCAAGATTATAATCTAATAAGGATATAGAAGACGTTGGTCTAGCTTCCCTCTTCTTACTTGAAGTCATTTGCTGGTACTGTATCTTTCCTTTAATCTTCTTTGCTCTAAATACCTTTAAAGGTTCCTCAGCTAAAGCAGACTTTTGGTTCAAAGTTCCAGCAAGAACATCTAGCATTCCGTCTCTATCAAAATCAAAGAACGTTAAATAGCTTGCTCTAACAACCTTTCCAAATGGATTATAAGTTGTTTCCTTATATTTTTTAGTTTTAGGAATATAGCGAAAAAACTTTGGCCTAGAATAGAAAAGAGGTAAAGTCACAATATCCGTATGTCCATCTCCATCAAAGTCGACAGCATAGATGTGAGTAGCAACTTCTCCTTCTAGACCTACTTCCTTAGTAATATCTTTAAAATAACTACCTGACCCTTCTAATGAAGGGCCTGCAGGAACTTCTACAACTTTACGTTTAACAACGGTTTTTTCTTCTTTAAAGAGTTTTGGAATCTTCTTTAAGCTAGAACAACCTGTAAAAAGTAATGCTGATGATAAGACTAAAGATTTTCTCATATCTAATAATCTATTATATCAAGTCCGTAACCATCATAGTTACATACTGCTGCTGATATTTCTTCAGTCAGTTTGTCGTAGTTATTAGTCATTTCTTTAAGATTCATCACAAAGTTTTGTCTGGACTCTTTAATGATAAGTTTAGTCAAACCTAGTACATAGTCTTTCTTATCTTTAGGAACATTCTCTTTTTCTAAAATAGAAGTTGTTCTAGAGATTACACAAAGAATTACATATAACTCAGTGGCCATATTCGAGAGTCTACCTTGTGGGTATTCATTTCCAATAATTTTCTTACCATGCTTTATCAGAGTATTTTCAACCTGGATTGCAAATGATGCCATCATTGAAGAGAAATAGTTTGCATACTCTTCTAATTCAGGATGTGCCTTAGTTAGAGCTCTAGAGGCTATCATTTTTGAAATACGTTTCTTTGCAAAGTCAGAAAGTACACCTAGAGATTTGATAGGATCTTTAAGTGCTGAAGAAACATCAGAAACTTTTCCTAGGTCTTTTAAAGAATCTGAAGGTCCTTTCATACCTGATAAGGCCAAGAAACATCTTAGGATTTCATTTGTCCCTTCAAATATAAGATTTATTCTCGAATCTCTCATGATTCTTTCATAAGGATACTCTTTCATATAACCATTACCTGCGGCAATCTGAAGTCCTGTATCAACTACAGTCCATAGAGACTCAGAACCATAGATTTTACAAATAGCAGTCTCTAGAAAATAATCATTCATCCCTTTGATCATATTTCCAGTTGTCATATAAACAATACTTTCTGTTGCGTAACAACGTGATGCCATAAATGCTAGCTTCTCTTGAATTAATCCAAAGTCACTAATTGGAGCACCAAATTGCTTTCTTCCTTTAGCATGTTCTGTTGCCATCTTCAGTATAGTCTTCATACCACCGACACAACCAGCTCCTAAAGAAAGTCTTCCAGAGTTAAGAACATTCATCGCAATCTTGAACCCTTTACCTAGTTCTCCTAAAATATTCTCAGCAGGAACTACTACTTTATCTAAATATACGGCCCTAGTTTCAGAGGCCCTAATCCCCATCTTATTTTCTTTTTCACCAAAACTTACGCCTTCCATTCCTTTCTCAACGATAAAACAAGAGATTTTCTCTACAGTCTCTCCGTTCTTAACGTGATCTGTCTTACAAAAAACAGTATAGAACTCGGCAGTACCAGCATTTGTAATCCACAGCTTCTGACCAGTAATAGTATAAGTGCCATCGTCATTCTTTACGGCTTTTGTCTTTATAGAGTAAGCATCAGAACCTGAACCTGGTTCCGTTAAACAAAAAGATGCTAATTTCTCTCCAGACGCTAATGCTGGAAGCCATTTAGCTTTTTGCTCATCAGTTCCTTCATTCAATAGCGCTCTATAACCAATAGATTGGTGTGCTCCTAGCATTGTTGCTGTAGATCCATCCATTGCTGCGACTTCTGCAAATATTCTAGAGTATAAAGAGTAGTCTAATTGCATTCCACCATACTCTTCAGGTACAGCTAAACCGCAAAGACCTAACTCAGCTAAGCCTTTAATAACTTCATCTGGAATTTTCGCTTCATCATCGAATTTCTCACCATCAATAGCATCTTCACCATATTTAGATACAGCAGAACACATCTCTTTTGCCATCTCTACCTGCTCTCCACTAAAGTGTGGAAATGGGAAGATTACATCTTCATTGATTTCACCAAAAAATAAGCTGCCAACGACAGAATCAAATTCTTGTCCTTCTTGGTCAACATTGTATTTAGAGTCCTTCTTTTCACTCATTCGAAAATCCTTTTTAATTCTAGTTAAAAATATTAATAAATTTTACATCCTTATATGTACTTGTGACAACAAAGAAAAATACCCGACAAACACACTCAACAACTAGGCAAAAAAAACCGAAAGAAGTTACTTGAAGCATATAGTCTAAGACCTTAAAATAATACATAATGGTAATAATACGTATTTTTTAATACTTTACAGGAAAGCTGGATCTTTAATGACTAAAAAGAAAAATGGAATTTTCTCAAAGATCAAAAACAAGTTCTCAAAAGATAGAGATGAGGAGAGCGAGTTTGAGGAATCAACTGGAGAGATCTTTGTTGATCCTGAGGCCCTTGAGTTTGAAGAGCTAAAAGAAGAAGAATCTGAAACCTCAATAGATACAGATGAAGCGACTTCACCTGGAATCACGTTTAGCGAAGAGCAAGAAGAAGATGATATTGAAGAACTTCTAAATAATAGAAGTGATGAAGACACTCCTCCTGTAATAGAAGACGAGGAAGAAGAGTTTGTTGCCCAAGAGCTTACGATTTCTGAAGAAGAAAAAGAAGAGTTAGAAGAACTCGACTCTCCTATTCAAGAATTACAACCAGAAGAACTAGAAGAAATTACTGAAGAATACGATGAAGATCTATACGAAGAGCCAAAGCCGAGTGCTGCTCAGAGATTTTCTAGCCTTATAAGTTCTGTAAAAAATAAAGTTCCTTCAAAAAAGTTCATTTCTTTTAAGAATGACGATAGTTCTGACAATGACCTTACGGGAGCGCTAAAAAAACTAAATATTAACGAGTTTTCATGGACAGCCTTTGTTGAGAAAATATTTTCTCCCGACTCTCGTAATGACATCCATAGAGGATTTCTAACTGTCCTTATTTTAAGTACTGCATACTTTGGAGGAAAACTTGTTGCGACAGGGATATCTTCAAAGCTAGAGAATAGTACACAGAAAAAAAGAACTGCAACCGTTCCTTACTCTCCTAAAACAAGAGTTGTCTTATCAAAGATTGAAAGATCAAACTTATTTAACACTAAAGACCCAAACAGCTCGAGCCAAACAGTCGTCGAAAAGCCAAAACTTGATGACAACCTAGTATGCAGAACTTCAGAACGTAAAACGAAGCTTGGAATAAAGCTTGTTAATACAATTGTTCTACAAGATTCAGTGAAGTCAATTGCCTCAGTACAGGTAAGAGGAAAGAAACAAATCCTTGATTTAAGAGAAGGCGAAAGAATTGATAATGATGCTCAGGTTGGAAAAATTGACCGTCTTAGAGTTGTATTTAAAAATCTTAAGACTGGAGATTGTGAATACATAGAAAGTCTTACCAAAGAGCCAAAAGTAAAAAATCCAATAAAAGTAGTCAGTGCTTCAAGAGGAAAAAACCTACTTAACAAGTATAAAGACGATAGAATTAAAAATGTCGGAAATACATTTAAAATTCAAAAGAAAGTAAGAGATGAGATGCTAGGAAATATTAGTGAAGTCTTAACTCAAGCTAGGGCCATACAGATAAAGAACCCAGATGGAACACTTGCTTTTAAAATGACTGAGATAGTACCAGGTTCAATCTACAGTAAATTGAATATCCTAGACGGAGATACGATTACAGCTATTAATGGTAAGAAGTTTAGCAGTCTAAATGAAATAATGAACTTATTTGGAAAGATTAAAGACATAGACAATTTTGAAATTTCAGTAAGAAGAGATGGATCTACACAGAACTTAGAATATAACTTTGAATAAAACTCCAGGGATCGGAATTTATGATGAACAAGAAACTACTAATTACATCGTCACTCGCAGCTCTACTAGCGCCACTACTATTTAGTGATGCAGCTGCGCAGTTTAACAATTCAAAGTATAAGACGAAAACAAAATACAAGACAACTGAGAAGTCAGCCGCAAGTTTAATAAAAAGTAATACAAAGAGTGGTGCTGACTTTTTTGGTAGAAAGTCTGACTCTTCTTCAATAGATGCAAGTAAAGATAAGAAGTACGTAAACCTAAACCCAGAAACTGCATTTGGTCCTGAAGTTATAACGAGTTTTGACTTCCCTAATACATCGTTGACGGATTTAACAAAACATATGCAAAAGCTTACTGGAATTAACTTAATTCTTGATAAAGACTTAAAAGGAAAAGTTTCCATTATGGCCCCAACAGCAATTACTGTTGGTGATGCGTGGAGAGCTTACCTAACTGCACTAAACTTAAATGGATACACTCTTGTTAAAAGTGGTTCATTCTATAAAATCGTAAACGCTAGAGATATTAGATACACTCCTACAAAGATCTATACTGGAAACTTTACTCCAAATACAGACAACTACGTAATGAGAATCTTACCTCTAAAAAACATCAACTCTACAGAAGTAACAAGATCATTTAGACCATTCATGTCTAGATATGGTCGTATTATTGATATTAAACAAACAAATACAATTATTGTTCAAGATACAGGTTCAAACATTAACAGGCTTACAAGACTAATTAAGTTTATCGATGTTCCAGGACACGAGGAATCTCTACAGATTATTCCTGTAAAAAACTCATCAGCACAAGAAATTGCAAAATTACTTGATAAGATTTTTAAAGGAACAAAGTCGACAAAGGTTAGATCAACAACTAAGACAAGTTTGATTTCTGAAATAAAACTTATTGCTGAACCAAGAACAAACTCAATCATTGCTATGACTAATGCTGATGGAGCAAAGCAACTAAATGCATTAATACAGAAGCTTGATGTAAAGCTAGTTAATTCTAGCTCGGGTCAAATTCACGTTTACTATTTAAATCACGGAACAAGTGAAACTCTAGCAAAGACTCTCTCTTCACTAGTAACATCTGCTCAACCAAAAACAACAAGTAGATCAAGACTATCCAGAGCAGCATCGACAGAGGATTCAACTTCTCTATTTAATGCTGAAGTAAAAATCACTGCTGATAAAGAAAATAATGCAATAGTTGTTACTGCTTCCCCTACAGACTACTTAACAATCAAAGAGGTTATAAAAAAACTAGATAGACCAAGAGACCAAGTCTTTGTTGAAGGTATGATAATGGAGACTTCTGTAACTAAAGATAAAGGTTTTGGAATTAACCTTATTGGAGCTTACGGGTCTGGTGCAACTGATAAAGCAGGATTTGTTGGTAACGGTGGAGATCTATTTAATGTAATGTCTAATAACATTACTGCTCTTGGTGGATTATTTGTAGGTGGTGGAACAGGAAGTGCGATAACTCAGACAGTCAGTGGACAAGAAGTTCAGATTAAATCAATATCTGGATTAATTACTGCAGTTGCAGCAAATGCAGCAACAAATGTACTAGCAACACCACAAATAATGGCCCTTGATAACGAAGAAGCAGTATTTGAAGTTGGTGAAAGTATACCTACTCCAGAGAGAACAAATTCTGCAAACGGTTCTTCTTCAGTTTCTATTACACAACAGAAAGTTGCTCTGACTCTCAAAATCACACCACAAGTTAATAAAGTAACAAGGTTCATTAAATTAAAGATTGACCAGAAAGTAGATGACTTCTCTAGTAGAACACTTCCTTCAGGTGTTCAAAGTGACGGTGTAGCAACTACTACTCGTAGTGCTATTACAACAGTAGTTGTTAGAGATAGAGATACAATCGCAATGGGTGGACTAATGAGGGATAAAGAAACTGATGTTGTTTCGAAAGTTCCTCTTTTAGGAGATATTCCTGTTCTTGGTTGGCTATTTAAGAATACGAGAAAAAGTGTTGAAAAACTCAACCTACTCTTCTTCTTCACTCCAAAAATCATTGATGTTTACAAAACAGCAAATGCTGTAAACGTACAAGATCAACTTAACAGAAGAAGCACTCACTTAAAAAATGCTCTTGGAGAAAAAGACCCTTTTGCAACAAGCGCAAAAGGTTTATACGAAAAAGCAAAAAAACAAGAACAAGGACCACTTTACGACCAAGAAGAAGCTGATGAATATAGAAGAGAGAATGAAGAATCAGGAATTGGACATGAAAAACCAGAAAGAGATCCTCTACTTGGTGACAACACTCCAAACTACAAAGTGATTGTTCAAAAAGTTAAATCAAAAGCTTCGGCAACAAAAAAATAAGGGGTTGTTTTGAAAATTTCAGAACACATGTTAAAAAAGGTTGAAGGACAGAAGGTTATGATTGGCCAACTCCTCCTTCAACATACTTCATTAACAGAAGAGCAGTTAAATGAAGCCTTAAGCATCCAAGAAGATTCCGGAATGCTCATTGGTGAAATTCTTCTTAAAAAGAACTATATACATCCGCACGATATTATTAAGGTTATTTGCCACCAAGTAAATATTCCATTTATCACAGATATTAATGTAGATGATATAGATCCAAATATTACATTAAGTATTCCAATTAATTACGCTAAAGCTCATGAGATACTACCAATTCTAGAAACAGACACTACCGTTTCAGTTGTTTTAACAGATCCATTTAACTTTGATGCTATAAATGACTTAAGAGAACTTTTCAAAAAAGAAATTAAGTTAATTGTTGCTCATCCAATGAAGTTATCAGAGGCCATTAACAGAGTTTATGAAAAGGCCAATACCAATATCGTTGACTCACTTGAAGACGAGTTTGAAGAAGCCCTAGATCTCGATGGACCAATTGATATTTTAGACGCAGGAGCAGATGAGGCACCTGTAATAAGATTTGTGAACTCAATTATTTTTAGAGCTGTAAAAGAAGGCGCTTCCGATATTCATATTGAACCATATGAGAAAGAAACAGTTTATCGATTTAGAATTAATCGAGTAATGAAAGAAATACTAAGACAGCCAATTAAGACACACTCTGCAGTGAGTTCACGTATTAAAGTTATGGCGAAGCTAGATATTGCAGAAAAAAGACTTCCTCAAGATGGCCGTATTCCTATAAAGATGGCCGGTAAAGATATTGATATTCGTTTATCGACAGTTCCTATCCAAAGTGGTGAAAGAATTGTTATGAGGATTCTAGAAAAAAATAATACTATTTTAAAACTAGAAAATTTAGGTTTTCACGGTAAAGTTCTTAAAGATCTACAAGAGCTTGGCTCTAGAAAGCATGGGGTTGTGTACGTATCAGGTCCAACAGGTCACGGTAAGACGACTACTCTATTTGCAATGCTAGATGAAATTAACACTCCAGATAAAATGATTATCACTGTAGAAGACCCAGTGGAATATGAAGTGCCTGGGATTTCACAAATTCAGGTAAATAGTAAAATTGATCTATCGTTCGCTATTGCACTTAGATCTATCCTGAGACAAAACCCTGACGTTATAATGGTTGGGGAAACAAGGGATAAGGAAACAGCAGAGATGGCAATCCAGGCCTCTCTTACTGGCCACTTTGTTCTATCTACAATTCACACAAACGATTCTTTCTCTGCACCTGGTAGATTAATTGATATGGGAGTTCAACCCTTCCTAATTGCATCTTCATTGGCTGGAGTTTTAGCACAAAGACTAATACGTAAACTTTGTAATCACTGTAAAGTTCCTCATCAAGTCACTCCTTTTGATATGGAGATGATGAGAGTTAGCTCTGTTCCAAATGACGCTACAATTTTTACTCATAAAGGATGTCCCAAGTGTAACTATGATGGCTTCAGCGGAATGACGGTAGTTTCAGAGCTCCTTATTATTGATGATATTATACGCCCACTTGTTCTTAAAAAAGCAGATTCAGGATCTATAAAGAAAGCTGCCGTAAAAAGTGGAATGATCACTCTTAGAGGAGATGCTCTTTCAAAAGTATTTTCTGGAATAACATCTGTAGATGAAATGGTTAGAGCAATTAATGACGAAGATCACGAAGAAGACGAATAAGGTTAAAACATAATGGCAATATATAGCTATAAAGGTCTAGATAAGACTGGAAAAGAAATTAAAAAGACAATTGATTCTGATAGTCTTACATCAGCGAAGACTAAGATTCGTTCTATGGGAATTATGCTTATAGAGATTTCAGAACAAAAGTCTCAAAACAAATCGTCTATTAGTAGTAGTAGCTCATTTTCATTTGGACCTATTGTTTCGATTCAAGAACTCTCCCTAATGACTAGACAGCTTGCCACCCTCATCAAAGCAAAGATTCAAATTGTTGAAGCATTCAATGCTCTTGTTGATCAAACTGACAATCAGCGATTTAAATCAATTCTTGCAGAGATCAAGCAAAAAATTAACGAAGGTTCATCTCTAGCAAATGCACTTAGCGACTATCCTAAGGTTTTTGACAATGTTTACGTCAACATGGTCGATGCAGGAGAGACATCAGGTACACTTCAGGTTGTATTACTTAGACTTGCCGACTTTACTGAAGCTCAAGTTAAGTTAAAAAATAAAATAAAAGGTGCAATGACCTATCCATTAATAATGGCATTTGTCGGGGCCGGAATGATGGGAATAATATTTATTTTTGTTATACCAAAAATTACAAGAATATTTGAAACAATGAAAAAAGACCTTCCACTACAAACAGAAATTTGTATTTGGATCTCTCAATTTTTAAAAAGTTACTGGTGGGCAGTGATTGTAGGGTCAATTTTTGCTTACACTTCTTTCAAGAAGTATATAGTAACAAAGAAAGGTAAATCTAAATGGGATAGTTTATTACTCAAGCTTCCTATTATTGGCGAACTTGTAACTATGGTCAATGTTAGTAGATTCTGTTCGACTCTAGCAACATTACTTAACTCAGGTGTTCCTATTATCGCAGCTCTTAAAATTGTAAAAAACCTTATTGCTAATGTTCATATGCAACAAGCAGTCGAAGAAGCAAAAATAAACGTATCAGAAGGTGCTTCTCTCGCCGCCCCACTAGTTAGATCTGGTCTTTTCCCTACAATGGTTACTCATATGATGACATTAGGGGAAAAATCGGGAGAACTAGAAGATATGCTAAAGATCATTGCAGAAAATTACGAAGACCAAGTTGAATCAAAACTTAATGGACTAACCTCCGTCTTAGAGCCTATAATGTTGGTCGGGATGGGTATTGCTGTAGCATTTATCATCTTTTCAGTGGTAGTGCCAATGATGCAATTGAATTCGCTCCATTAATAAAAATCATAAGGAGATATAATGAAAAAAAGAGGCATGTTAAAATTGCTTAGACAATCAGGTGGTTTCTCGTTAATTGAAATCCTAATCGCATTAACTCTACTTGGTATTGCAGGTACATTTGTTGCTGGTCAGATTTTCTCACAGTTAACTGAAGGGCAAATTAAAGCAACAAATATCCAAATGAAGAGTTTTAAATCAATTCTTCAAGATTACAGAAGAAAGTGTGGAACTTACCCTCTTACTGACCAAGGACTTGAGGCGTTAATCTCTAAGCCTTCAGGTGGTAAAGAATGTAAGAACTACCCTCCAGAGGGATTTATGGATGCAGAAGAAATTCCAAGAGATCCTTGGGATGAAGACTACTTCTACGAGTCTGATGGACGTGACTTTAATATTTGGAGTTTAGGTCCAGATAGAACTGAAGGTGGAGAAGGCACAGACGCTGATATCTACTTAAATAAAAAGAAGTAATTTAAATAAATGAAAAATACTGTCACAGGTAATAGTAAAGGGTTCACTCTCATTGAGATGTTAGTGGCCCTATTACTTGTGACAATTGTCCTCACAGTCGTTTCTGGAACGAGTTTCTCAACAAGAAGAAACTTAGACGAGGCCATAAACGATATCGAAAGAGGTGTTAGATTTTCTTCAGACGAATCTGCACTTAGAAACTCCATTATTAGAATTCGATTTAAATTTGACGAAGACCCTCAGACTTGGTCAGTTGAATTTGGCCCTGATGGAAACTTTGTCCTTCCTCCGGTAAGCCAAAGTGTCTCTCAGAGTAAATCAGATGAAGAGACGGAGAAGAAAGCACAAAGTGAAGTTGATAAAAAGTTTTCAAAAATCAAAGAATTTCAAGATAGCGACAGGGAATTCCCACTAGGCGTAAGGGTCGTAGGCGTTGCCACTAGCCTTACGCAAGCAATGTTATTAGATGGAGATAATTCCATCTATATTTATCCCACTGGTGAAAAAGATTCTGCTATAATAATCCTAGCATCAGATGATGAACTTGCTTCACTAAAGATATCTCCATTTACAATGGATATTGAAAGAGAATATTTCACAGTAGAACTCCAAAACGATGGTGATATTACTGAAGCTCAAATCGAATTGGCCGAGAGAATATATCAAGAATGGCAAAAAAACTAAGAACGATATTAAACTCAAAAGGATTCACTCTAGTTGAAGTGATGATTTCCTTAGCTATCTTTGCTGTCTTCGCATCTGCATACCTCACTGCTCAAGGTTACAACATAAGTGATAGTACGGTAATGAGAGAAGAGTTAGAGCTAAAAAGATATGCTGAACTCAAAATCAATGAAATAATAGTAACACCACCAGAGCTAAAAGATTCCATCACACTATCTAAAGATGCTGGAAAATTCGAAGAAGATGATAACTTCAGCTATGCAATTGAATACAAGAAGTTTGTTGTCCCAGACTTAAATAAAATTACTGGCGCTGATCAAGAGGCCCAGGACCCAAATGAAGCAAAAATATTTACAAATATAAAGAAAAATTTAGAGAAAATTATCTGGCAAGTTGAAGTAACGGTAAAAAATGAAACGAGTGAGAGGATTTACTCAGTTAGTACCTGGCTTTACAATCACCAGGCACAGGTAATGTTTGAGCAAATGTGAAAGATATAAAAAGTAATAAACATATTCAACTTTCAGAAGCTGGCTTCACTTTAATTGAAGTTCTGATTGCTATTACAGTTCTTTCAATCCTAATGGCAACCATGTATACGATCGTCAGTAATAGTACAGACTCTAAGGACAAGATCATTGCTGAAGATAGAGATGCACTACAATTAATTACTGCTCTAGACAGAATGGAACAAGACTTTTCTCAGCTATACTCTCCTCTCTACCATAGTGCAAAATACGTAAAAAAAGCATCTGATCAAAATGAATTTACAAATGAATTTGATCAAAATGGAAACCCTACAATAGTAAGCCCTTTAGACAGCTTTCAGGCTTCAGAAAGGTTTCCAAGTATTAGTACGAGTGCAGATATAGTCCCTGTTATACAAAATGAATCAAAGTCTGAAATTATATTTATGACAACTTCAAATAGAAGGATCCTTAAAGACTCTAAACAGTCTAGGTTTGGTTGGGTCAAGTATGCCCTACGTTCTTCAACAAGAGATGAAGATGACCGTAAAGAGGGTGCCGACTACGAACTAGTAAGATCAATTGAGACAGAGAATATTTATAATAAAGAGTTTGATTGGAAGAATGTTAAAGAATATCCCCTTCTTAGAGATCTCAAGTCATTTCAGTTTCTATTTTGGAATTCAAAAACAGAGAAGTTTGTTGATAGACTCGAGTTGTTATCAACAGATCAACAAACCCCAAGACTAATTAGAGTTAACTTAGTTTGGATTAATAGCGATAATAATGAAATCGAAATAAGTAGAACCTTCAGGCCTCTCTCACCATACTTTGATACAGAGAAAGATGAAAAAGAAAAAGAAGCCGCCAGGGCGGGAAGCAAGCAAGCAGATACTCCTAACTCTCCAAACTCAACTTTCAACAATGAGAATGAGAACGAGGAGGATGAATAATGCAAAAAAATCTACTAAAAAATGAATCCGGTATGGCCATCATGATGGTTATGTCTGTAATTGCAATCATGGCATTCCTACTTGCTGACTTCACATTTGAATCTAAGATAAATAAAATCAAAGTCTATAACCAGCAAGATAAGTTCCAAGCAAGACTCAATGCTGAAGCAGGTTTGAACTTTGCCCTTGCTAAACTTAAACTCTATCAAGAAGGCAGAAACTTGATAGAGAAAAATAAGCAACTAAAAGAAATTATACAACCCTCACTAATAGAGTCTGTAGTAACAATGGAGTTCATATACCCTATTCCACTACCTGCAGGATCAGATATTCAACAACGTTCAGCATTAGAAGAATTCGAAAAGAATAATTTAATCAAAGGTAGAATGGGTGTAACGATTAGTTCAGTCTCTGGTTTTTTAAATCCAAACAACTTACGAGTAACTCCAAAAGTAGAAGAAAGTAATAACCAAGAAGATCCAGACTCAGACGAAGAAAAAAGCATAAAGCCTGAGGAGTTTATTGAGCAAAAACTCGTTAACACTCTCACTCAGGCCCTTGAGTCAGAGAAAGAAGTAAACCCCGATTATGACTTAATTTATGGAAACGCAAATCCAGAACTACTAATTAAAGAACTAAAATTCTTTGTAAACGATTTGAAAAACTTCAATGACTCTGAGCGTGCTGAGATAGAAGGAAATTACTTATCTGCTGATATCATACCTAAGCATGCCCCCTTAACATCAATAGATGAGCTCTACCTCCTACTTGGATGGAGTGATGATTTAGTTGAACTCATCAAAGATAAGTTAACCGTGCACGAGGTCAGTGTAATTGCAGTAAATCAATTAACATCAGAGCAATTGAAAATTCTTTTCCCAGATATAACGGAGTTCCAATTAGAGCAGTTTTTCAAACATAGAGACGGAGATAAAGAGCTTCAGATAGAGCCTCAAGAGTTTAAGTCAGAAAAAGACTTCAAAGACCTAGTTGTTGGAAAATTAGCAATAGTTGACGATTCTACTTACGAAAAAAGAAAGAAAGAACTCGAACAAGCAGGTCTAACGATAGCTGTTGCAGGAAAACTGTATAAAGTTGTCTCTAAGGGCTTCTTTGGCCGAGCAGAATACAGTATTACAGCATTTGTAGACTTACCTATAAAGCCAACACCAGAAGTAAAAAAAGATACAAAAAAAGAAGGTGTACCAGCAAGCAAGCCAATAAACGAAGATGAAATTATCGAGGATGAATTTCAAGAAGATCCAGAAGATAAAACTGACGAAGAGAAAAAGAAAGAAGAGGTACCATTAGAACTTCTTTCACCAAGAGTAATCGAAGTCAGGCTAGAGTAATTTAGCAAATCACTCCACTAATAAAAGTAATTATTTTCCTACATTATTTAGAAACATTTTTACAATGATTCTGGTAATATATAACTATGAATATACTTGCAATAGATTTAGGTAGTTACTCGGTAAAATTCTATGAATGCCGACTTGAAAGAAAACAACTCAGATATCTGAGTCACAGAGAAGTGATTCTTTCAAAGATACGTTCACAATTCTCGCCAGAGACTACAATCAATGAGATCCATAATGAAATAATTAGGAGCTACCTTAAGCAAACTCAGTTTGAAGGTAAAATAATATATCAAATTCAAGAAAATTTCACGAGTTCAAGATATCTAGAACTACCGGTAAATAATAGAAAGAAAGCAGAGCAAATGATTCCATTTCAACTAGAGGAAGATATTCCATACTCATTGAAAGACATTCACTACACCTCTACACTTATTAAGAATGGAGAGAACTTCTCAGCACTCATCAGCATTTCAAAGTTGGATTACTTTGATAACTACTATAACTATCTAGAGGAGTCAGGAACACTCCCTGCCGTACTCACTACAGAGATGGGTGTAATTCAAAGCTTTATTGATCAAAAGGCGTATACAGGATCTTTTTGTATCGTAGATATAGGTCATGAGACAACTAAGGCCTACTTTATTCACAATAAAGAAGTTATCTCTTCTCACTTAACAAACTTAGGTGGAAAGGTTCTTGATGAAATTATCTCTCAAACTTATCAGATATCTTTAGATGAAGCCGTCATTTATAAACATGATAATTGCTACTTCTTAACAGAGGAACAATTAGACAATGTAACAGATGAACAAAGAGATTTTGCTCAACTTATGCATCAAGCGTTTATGCCATTAGTATTAGATCTAAAAAGATGGGAGCTTGGCTATAGAGTAAAGTTTGGTAATCCAATTGATAAAGTTTATATAACAGGAGGAAGTTCAAATATAAATAATATTGAAAACTTCTTATCTTCAGAATTAAATATCAATGTTGAAAAGTTCACAACTCCCCCAGTAGATGGAGTTGTAGAAGAAGAAAAACCACAATACTTATTATCCTATATGATGGCCGCGGCGCAGAGGTCATCGACCATTATGCCAAATTTCTTAACAGGAAAGTATACGAGTGGTTTTTCAGATGCAATCTCACTTCACTCAGTTTCTTTTATTTTCTCAAGAGCAGTAATGATTATGTTAGTTGTTTCAGCTTTCTTAATGATAGATCGATTATTCTTTTTAAATAATCAAAATGCTGATTTAGATAAAAGGATTACTAAAATAATAAAAGTAGACTCTTTAGAAATTTCAAGAAGAGATCAAAGAAAGTACAGAAGAGACCCTGAGAGTATTCTTAAAATTATAAAAAAGAAGAATCGAATGGTTAAACAAGAAGTTAAAACAATTCAATCAGCAACAGAAGTTAATGCTACAAATGCACTTGTTCAACTTAGTGAGTATATTTCTAGGAATGAATTAATCAATATGGATTTTTATGAAAATAAGAATGGAAATGTTCGAGTTAAATTTAGTTCTGAAGAGCCAAAAGAGCTTGAAGTATTAAAATCACACCTAAAGCTTGGACCATTTGAAAAGCTAGATATAAGTGAAGCAGCTGATAAGAGTAGTATGACGATAACTTTCTCGGATATATAAATGAAAAAGATTATAACTAAACATATTGATGATTTTATTTTTAAACAACTAGACGCCTTCAAAGAAAGCGAAGCTAAAACTAAAATCAATGAAGTATTAAACACACTAACTGAACAACAGCACAAGATATTTAGCCAGGTTGGGTCTTTCCTACTGGTACTACTTCCATTTGTAATCCTTTTATTTATGATAATTTCTAATTCATTTATTAGGTCAGAGATAGATCTAAAAAAAGAAATTATTTCAGAGATTTTTTACTATAATTCTAAGAAATCAGAAGTAGAAAGTGTCGGCAGACAAATTATCTCTCCACACAGTATAAAAAATAGTAGTGATCTAGCATCTAGATTAAAAAGAATAGCAACACAGAAAGGAATATCATCTGAGTCAATAAAAGTAGTTAATTTTGAATCAATAGAAAAGTCAGGTGCTATTGAAAAGTCAGAAGCGACTATCAAAGTGTCTGATCTAACATCAAAAAACTTATCCGATTTACTACAAAGAATGCTTGATTCAGAAAAATTAAAAATTTTTGAAATGAGTCTAAAGCGCGATGAGAAATTAAGCTTAATCGAAGGAAGTATTAAGTTCACTCACTACGCAAAGGTATCTCAATAATGGTAAAACTTAAAACTCACCCTAGTGAACTTCCAGAAGAAATTTATATTCAAAAGAAAACGTTTTTCTTCAAAGTAAGTGTTGCTGCTTTTCTTATTAGTTTAATAGCATTTATGCTTAACTTCCCTATTGGAAAAATTATTAAGAGTAATGCTGAAGTGGCAATAGCTTCAAATGCAGCATGCCCAATAACTTATGACGAGATGAAGTTTGAATGGTTTTTACCAAAAGTGATATTAACAAAACCTGTTATAAATGGAAGGTGTTATAGTAATCCATCATCTTCACTTAAACTTGCTGACCTAGCAATTAGTTTTCAATCTCCAAGCTTCTGGCCATTAGGGGTTAAGCTTCACACAAAAATAAAGCATAAATTATCTGTAATAAATATTTATCCAACAGTTGGTTTAGGTGGACAGGTCATTAAAATTGAAAAATCTTCAATTTCGCATAAGACTCTAAAAGAATTTTTAGGTCCAAAGTCCTTAAACTTCACTGGCGACATAGAATTAGAGTCTATTGTGAAGTTAGATGGTGGAAAAGTTTCTCAATCTGACTTTTTAATTACTTCTACTAACCTATCTATACCTTCACAGAATATAGAAGGTTTTGATCTTCCAAATCTTCCTATTGGTGCCTTTCAATTAAAAGGTAACCTAAATGCTAGAAACTTGATTGAGATTCAAGACTTTCAACTAGGTGCTGCAAATTCACCAATATTGGCCGAAGCTGCCGGCGCAATAAAATTAAATACTCACAATATTTCAAACTCTACTTTAGATATTAATGGTGAAGTTAAATTCACTGCGGACTTTTTAAATAAGTTTGCAATAATCAATATGTTGCTAAGTGGTAAAGAATCTACAGACAAAGGCTTTTATAAGTTTAAGGTTGGTGGAAAATTCTCTTCACCTATGCCTCTTTTCAATTAAGAAACTTTTCAAAAACAGTATATTTTGTTAACTTAGCCCTTCAAAGGAAGGGCCATGGATATCGAAAAGATTGTTAAAAATATTGAATTTCACTTAGAACTTGTTATTCCTAAGCACCCCTTTTCTGAAGTCTATAGATATGGAGTTCTTCCTCCAGGCAAGGCCTTCAGACCTCAGCTAGTAGCTGCCATTTTCAATGATTACTCAGAGAATAAAGATCTCTCATTTCTAGATAATTCACATTCACCAGTAAATTACTTGGCCTCTGCGGTAGAGCTTCACCATGCCTACACACTACTTCATGATGATCTACCATCTATGGACGACGATAATGAAAGAAGAGGAAAGGCCTCAACTCACATTAAATATAACGAATGGAAGGCGCTACTTGCAGGAGATGGACTTCAGACAGCTTCTTTTGCCCTTCTCTCTAAGTTTAATGGCAAGAACCTATCGTTAATGCTTAAATTCTTTAGCTGGGCATTAGGACCAAAAGGATTAATCCAAGGGCAATATCTAGATTTAAGTGAGGAGATGACAAAGGGAATAGATCAGCTCATTCTTACACATCAGTACAAGACTGCGAGACTAATACAGGCCTCAATCCTATTAGGGTTCTGGGCAAATGAGAAAGAGAGACCCAAGGAAGAGTTCTATAGAATATCTAAAGAGCTTTTTAGATTAGGACACTGCGTGGGAGTCGTATTTCAATTGCTAGATGATCTAACAGAACTCGTAGACAATGAATTAACTCAACATGAAATAGCAGTTAACCCATGGCTGACTAATAACTCTGAGAAATGTTTTGAAGAAATCTTAACTGATCTAGAAAAAATAGAGTCAATCATTCATAAAGAAAACCTAGCAACGACTAAGTCTGTACTATCAAATTATTTTGGAAAGATAGAACGTCTTCTCACAAACGGAGAAGACAATATTGTTAAGCACTCAAAAGTTGACTTAGTGCCAGTTATTTCTTTGCTTAATAGAATCAACAGATGAAATAAGAGAGCTTAATTTAGCTTTTGCCATAACAAGCTTTTGTATATCTGAATTAGATAAGTTTCTAGTGAATCTTTCTTTTACAGGAGTATCTACTTTTTCATCATCACTAAGCTCTAAAACTTCCGACTCTGAAGAAATAAATTTAAGGTCTAACTCGGCCTTAGCTTTCTCTATACTCATCTTATCTTCAAAAAGAAGCTTTTTAATAAAGGCTATTGCTTCAATATCCTTGTGTTCAAAAAGCTTTTGTCCTGATGAAGATAACACTGGAGAGATATGATCAAATTCACTTTCCCAAAATCTTAAAACATAAGGCTTAACACCTGTTAAAGAGCACACTTCATTTAATTTAAAGTGTGACTTATTTGGAATCTCGATCTGGTTGCTCATAGTCTCCCCTTAAGTAAGGGACTCTAAGCTCCGTTAATGAGCTAGAGTCTAATCAAAATCGAGGTCATCGCCATTGATGTCCTCAGTATTATTCATAAACGAACTAAGCGCTCTAGAAGATCCTTCCTTTGCAGGAAGAGATGTATCTTCTTTCCCTTTGTCATCCAGTCTGTGAGAAAATCTTGCAGTAACATCTTCCTTTAAAACCTGTGAAGGCTTAAAAGTAAGAACACGTCTTGCAGAGATTTCCATGGCACTTCCCGTCTGAGGGTTACGACCTACTCTCGTTGCTTTATCTCTGATTGAAAAATTTCCAAATCCAGAAATCTTTACTTTTTCGCCTCTCGCTAGAGTGTCTTTAATAACCTTGAAAACAAGATCAACTAGGTCCGCAGCTTCCTTCTTAGAAAATCCGGCTTCTTTGTAAACACGCTCAACAATGTCGGCTTTAGTAAGACTCATACTTCCTCCATGAATTACAGTCTAATTCAAAACTCATATATATTAATAGGTTAACAAAGAACTCAATAGATTACTATAAAAATATTAAGTAGATACGAAATTACCAATAAAATCAATATACCTTACTAAAAGAGTCCCCTTAACAGTAAATTCATTGGGTTATATTTATCGCAAAAAGGCCATTGCTAGAGCTACTCAACTAATATTGCCTCTGTTTTTGAGACAAGATTATATTGAGTTTTATCTGAGTCTTTTCTGTGGTCTCCCATTCTCCACCAGCTAGATAAATAGACCGAAGACGGCAAAAGTCGCAGGTTAGTTGGGGCTCCTGAATTGTAAATATTCTTAATTTCTCTTTTTCCAAGAGAGTTTTTCCAAATACTAATTTCATCGATATCACCATTGAAGTAATATCCCTGACCATTATATGATCCAATCATTGATGAGAATGATCCAAAGCCAGAAAAATTTCCTGAGTATTCAAGTGATTTAATACCGTCAATATAAACAGTGAATAAATCTTTCTTCTTAGTCACAATAAAGTTATGCCATAGCCCATCATCATAAATAAATTCAACTTCATTGGAGATGTATCTCTCACCATTATGTAATCCCATAACAACTCGTCCATGCTTAAGAGAAAGGTTTAAAGCACTTCCCGGAGAGCTTCCTCTGTGGAGATTAAATAGTCTCTTATCTCCCTGATCTAAAGTTGTTTTAAACCAGAGTGAAATAGAAAACCTATCTGTATTGATAACTTCATTTGATGGCCTATACGAAAAGGCCGTTTCACCATCAAAGTTAATTGAGTTCTTATTTCTGGAGCTAAATTCTTCTCTATAATTTACAATCTCTGGAACATTAGAGATCCACCTCATCTCTCTATAGTGACGTCTAGACTTTTTCTTAGCTATTTTTTGGTTAATCTTAAGTAGTGCAATCTTTCGATTATATTTTTCTATTATACTTTCGACTCTATCTCTTAATTTCTCTGACTTAAAAATTTTAATAATTCTCTTCATTACGAATTTTCTTTTTTTATATTTAGCAATAGCTTTAGAGTATTTTGCTTGCGCTCTCTTTTGCTTAAAATAAATTCGTTTATTATTCTTAAATAAATTTAAAAAAGGTTTACTCCCAATATTTAAAGTAGACTCTCTATTAAACTTTACTTCTGCAAATACTAAATCATAAAGAGACACCTCTGCGTCAGCAACACTCACTCCCCGTGCATCAGCACCAAGAAAGTTATAATTACTAAACTCATCATTTCTAACTTCTATATTTTCAGGAGTATTACATTCTAAAAAATTAGAATCCCCTCTTTCAACCTCACCATTTAAATTAAAGCACTTACCAGAAACAATATCGAAAAAGTAATCTTTATCACCTGCAAATAATGCAATTCTCTCATTAAGTGGTTTCAAGTAAATAGGATCATTAGCTTGAAAGCGTAAAAGAAATTCGTCTCGAGTAAAACTATCTGATACAGATGGAGGAGTTGTGTCATCATCAGTATCAGGTAATACCTCTGAAAGGTCTTGTGCCTCATCATTGAAAATATCAATAACTGCTTGAGTCCCTTCTTCGTCTCCATCTTTACTACAACTAGACATGGAAACAACTGAAACAAGAAATAGAAGAATAACGCAAAAATTAACTCTTCCCATATTTCACCTACTTGATTATCTACCTACAGAATAGCGTGCATTTATCAATTAAATGTGAAGAAATGTATGTCTTCTAATATACTGTAATATTTCGTGAATTAAGTAGAGAGAATAAAAAAGGGAGTCTTTAGACTCCCTTTTTTTAGTTTATTTCTTTGTTTTCTTTTTGACTGCTTTTTTCTTAGTTGCTTTCTTGGCCGTCTTTTTCTCTATCTTCTTACGAAGCTCAAGACGTTCCTTATCTTTCCCTTTAAGCCAGGCCGTTAGTTGCTCTCCTGTATCTTTAAGCTCTTCAATTAGTTTCTTCTTGATGAGTCTGTCAGACTTAGCAACCTTAGTGTACTGAGCTAGAAGCTTTGTATCTTCTTTTACCATTAAGGCACGCTTAGCAACTTCTTCCTTAGTCATTCTGTAAATTGGCATGTCTGCAAGATAATCGTTGTAGACATATTTCTTCTTTCCAAGATACTCAACGAAAGACTTTCTGTTTTTTGATTTAGTTGCAACTTCGTATTCTTTCTTTTTAATGAATTTTATAATCTCATTATTTTGCTGGATCTTGTCTTTAAGACCTTGGCAACGAAGCTCATATCTTCTTTTTACGACAGCAAGTCTTTGTCCTGAGAAAATCTCAATAATCTCTTCAGGCTTATCAAAGATACGAACACCACGCTCAGAAATAAGAGTATAGTTTGGAACTTGAGTCGAAGCTGTGCCCATTTCGGCCTCAACTTCTTTCAATGTCTTCTCAGCTCCTCTTTTAAAAATAAGCTCTATCTTTACATCGTTATCAACAGAGGAGTCGACAAAGTCTTTAATAAAGTCTGCTTCCATATACTTAGTTAGATACTTATAAATCTTTTGTGCATCATAACCACGTGGAAGTTCATTGATGTATATTGTTCCATCAACCTCTTCAAATCCCATATTAAATATTAATCTTCCTCTTTGATCTCTCTCGATAGGAAGATTGTATCCATTATTAAATGGCTTCAACTTCTTAGCTTTACCTGTCTCAAGAAAGCTGATCATAGAGTTAATAATTTCTTTATGACTAAAACTTGGAATGACAGAAGAAAAACCTGTTCCAATTCCTTCTGCACCATTTAATAACATGAGCGGAAGCTTAGGAAGAAGGTTTAATGGTTCCATTACTTTTTCATCGTAATTTGGAATCATCTCCACTTGGTCCATATCATCAAAGAGTAAAATCTGAGATATTTTTCCAAGCTTACATTCAATATACCTTGAGGCGGCCGGAGATGTCTCCATCCTCTCACCGAAATACCCCTTCTTATCAATTAGAGGATAGTTATTTGAAAAAGTATAATCTTGGGCCATATTCACAATCGCTGATTCAACCGAAGCAGGTCCGTGAGGATGAAGAGTTAAAACTAAACCTGTTGCTGATGATACTTTCATCAGACCTTTTGATTGGTTTTTCCAGAGAGTAAAAAGAATTCTTCTCTGCCCTGGCTTAAGTCCATCTTTTAAATATGGTATAGCTCGGTCCATAAGAGTATAGATCTGATAAGTCCTATATTCTTCTCTTACAATATCTTCAAGAGGAATACTCGCCATTGAATGTAGATATGTTTCTTCCATCTTCTATGATTTCCTTATTTCTTTTTAGTCGTTTTCTTTTTTGTTTTCTTAGCAACTTTCTTCTTAGAAGCTGTCGTCTTTTTCTTTGTCTTCTTCTTACTGCTAGCAATTCTCTTCGTAGATTTTTTAGCAGCTTCAGAAGTAGATACAGATACACTCTCTCCACTTGAAGCAGAAGCACCGTCCATCAGTAACTCTTTTCTAAGAGAAGTATCCTTACCGAAACAGACATTAAGCATTTCTTTCGCTTTACTAACATCTTCTGCCGAGATAACAGTAAATGAATCCCTTGAAAGAACATGTTTCCATGCCTCTGGAGACATTTCCCCTAATCCCTTATTTCTTTGAATTTCTTTAATTTTTAGCTTTGTTGTCTCTCTAAAGTCATCAAGCTCATCGGGAGTCTCAATGTACTTTGTTCCCTTATCAGTAATAACCTCAAAGAGTGGCGCCTTAGCAATACAGATAACTTCTTGATCAAATAACTCCGGCCAAAACTGGAAGAAGAAGTTAGTAAGAAGAGTATTAATATGTCCACCATCAACATCAGAGTCAGCAAGGAAAACAATTTTAGAATATCTAAGTTTTGAAATCTCAGCTTCAACACCAATAATTAAACCAATTGAGGCCATAATGTCAGAAAATTCCTGATTATTTAAAATATCAGAAATAGCGGCCTGAGCAACGTTCATTGGTTTACCTTTTAGGGCAATACCACCTTGGTACAACTTATCTCTTGCTGAACGAAGACCACCAATTGCAGAGTCCCCTTCACAGATAAATAGCGTACATAGTTCACGTTTCTTTCTCTCGTTAGCATCAAGAAGTTTCTCTACTCTTTGTTTTTTCTGCTTTCGAGCTTTTTTAGATGCATCCTTGAGCTCTTGGTATCTATTTCTAGATTTAGCCCTCTCCATCACTGCTTCTAAATAGTCTTTATTCTTTCGAAGAAATTTATCTACATTTTTAGACATTAATTCTTCAATACCTTTTTCGAGATGAGTATCACGTACAAGCTTTCTCTTCGTTTGAGACTCAAATCTAGGATTAGGCATCGTCACACCAATAGTAAAAGTTATTCCTGTTAAAATATCGTTATCAACAAGAGTTAACTTCTCTTTCTTAGCGTTTCTAGCAAGTTTGTCTTTAATAGCATTTACGTATAAACGCCTTACTCTATCGTGGTGAAAACCACCATCAAATGTAGGTGTAGAATTAACAAAAGAGATAAACCTTTCTCTCTCTTCTGATCGAGGTGCAATGTTTAAGGCGACAGATAAATCAATCTTACCTTTAACTTTCTTCCCTTTTGTATTTTTTGACTCATAAATATAAGCAGTTGTTCCAAACTCTTGAGCAGTTTCAGGATTAACCCTTTGTGCTAGTTCTAAAAGTCCTTTCTTATACAGGTACTTCTCTTTGTTAAAATAGAAAGTTAAACCAGGATTATTATAGGCTAAATCAATAACTCTCTTTCTTAAAAGGTCTTCATCAATAACATCGTTCTTATACACTTCTTTTGAAAGCTTAAGTTCAATCTTAACACCTGAGTGACCTTTAAATGGCTTTGGCTTTGTCTTCTTAACTTTTAGCGCACCATCAATAAATGTATATGTTTGCTCTTTTTTAGAGTTGTAATGTCTTACACGAACCTTAAACTCATCACTTGTTAAACAAGTTGCCGCAGCACCAAGACCATTCTGACCAAGAGTTCTGTGTAAGAAACCTTTTGCATCAGTCTCTTCATCTTTAAATTTTGACCCTGTTCTGAACTCACTATACACCTGAGGAACTTTTTGGATTGGGAAACCAATACCATTATCCTCAACCATAACGTTCTTACCATCTGCAGAAAGCTCACAGTGTATTTCAGTAACATGACCCCTGTAGTATTCGTCGATACAGTTATCTAAGATCTCTTCAATGGCCTTACTTTTAGCCTGATGAAAATCTACAGTTTTAAAATTAAGCTTACCGTCTTCGTAAGTGTAAGTTTCTAACTCTTCAACATCATTTGATCCAAAAACTAGGGTAATTCTGTTTCTACAGTGCCACCTCTGGTCTTTACTCTCAATTGCAGCTTCCTTAGCCTTACCTTTTCTTTTTACAGCTTCAATGCTCTTACTCATGCGTCATTTTCCCTATCATTTAGGTTTTCGTCTTTTTAGTATATTATTGAGAGTAATAGGCCATATTATTCAAGAAAAGGTACAATGCGTTACATAAAACAATATATTTTCACTATATTAGCACTTATTCAGATGACTCATGGACGCTCTATCGTCCCACTGAATAATACTATTGATGCTCCAAGTATCGAGAAAGCTGTAGGTGAATCAGTCTGGAAAAAAATATTATCAGGCGATATATACACCAAGTCAGAAGTGAAAGATTTTAAATTATTAAAGCAAAAAAAACAAAAGTTAGACTTTTTCATCGCAGGGCTCCATAAAAAAAGCTGCTCATTCGCTCTGCGCAAACTATCACACTACGAGTCATACAAAGATCATATTGGGTTCATAAAGCGTAGCTCATATGACGACAAAAATGGTCGCGTAGACTTTCTTCTATCTTCAGCTCTTCTTCCCTACAATATGACGCTGAACTTCAAAATCCCAAGATTGAAAAAAGTTGGTAGTTACCCCTTTATTTTTGATAAAGGCTTTTTGAAGAATTTAACTGGTACTATAACAGCTATAAATTACAAAAATAGATGCCTTTTCTACACTACAGCACACTGGGAAGGAGCAGACACTGGTATACCAAATAGTATATTGGGCTTCTTCTCAAAGGCCATGTCACAACTTGCAATGGAAAACTTATTCAGAATTTCAAGTACTTACTAATAGAGAACTATTATTTTCGTGACATTACCACTCGCATTACCTATAAAGGCTCCACACACACTAACTCACACACAACGCAATAATTTATGAAAGTACTAAGAATAAATGCATCAGATACATACCATATCAGAAACCTCGTATTGAGACCTGGCAGACCAGTTGAGGACTGCCACTTTGAACATGACGATGATGAGCAGACATTTCACCTGGGAGCATTTATTGACTCCCAACTAGTGAGTGTAGCTTCATTCTATTTCGAAAAAAATCCAAAACTTGTTGAAGAGTATCAATATCGCTTAAGAGGTATGGCAACACTACCAGAACACAGAGGAAAAGGGCTAAGCTCTTCACTCTTAAGGACAGCTTTTCCAATTATAGAGCAAAATTTCTGTCAATTACTTTGGTGTAACGCTAGATCGACTGCTCAAGGCTTTTACCAAAAGGTTGGCTTTGAAAGAACAGGAGAAGAGTTTGATGTACCAACAATTGGTCCTCATTACTTGATGTTTAAAACGATTTCTCAGTAACTTTATTCATACAGAAGGACTTATCTGTTCTTCTGTAAATGAATCCTAGATAAGCATTGGTACAATCTTCCAATGACTCATATTGCTTAAAAGGTGCGCATGATAAAAGAGTATCCTTATTCTGGATCTCCTCTTCTCTATTTTGCGTGCAGCTAAAAAAACTTTCCACATTTACGCATGCAAAGTGCCTATGCTCACAATCGTAAATAAGAAACCTACCTAAGTAGTACTTATCACTGATTCTTGGCTCTAGCCTCTTTCTTAATGTCGCATTTCTTTCTTCTCTATTTAAGAACTCTCGGGCCTTTTCTGCTGTTTGAGCAAGCACAGACTGAGACAGGGAAAGTAATATAAAAAAGCTAACTACATTATGCATTATACCCTTTGCATTTCTAAAGATTTCAATTAAGTATAACATAAGAAACTAAAAAAAAGACCCGAGCTAATTATGACAACGTTACACAATAATATCTTAGAACAGATCGCAACAGAAATATCAAAGGCCCTTAAATCTAGCTTTCAAGAAGTTGAAATGACTAAAGAGCAGATTTATGGACTAATTTCTATAGCTCCAAATATGAAAATGGGACATTTTGCGTTCCCATGCTTCCCTTTAGCTAAGGCAACGAAGTCTGCCCCAAATATTATATCTGGAAAACTTGCAACTGAAATTCAAAGTAGCGGAATCATTTCTGAGGCCAAGGGTGTTGGACCATATCTAAACTTTATAGTTAACCCTGAATACTTAGGTAAAGAGATAACAGATGAAATCATATCAGGAAAATTCTTTGAAAAAGAATTAGTCAGTGAACGTCCAAAGACAATGATTGAGTATTCTCAACCTAATACACATAAAGAGTTACATGTAGGACACATGAGAAATTTATGTCTTGGAAACGCTCTTGTTAGAATAAAAAAATATGCGGACCAAGAAGTCATTGCTGTAACTTACCCAGGAGACAGTGGTACACACGTTGCCAAATGTCTATGGTATTTAAAGTATCATAACAAAGATGCAATCCCTGAAACAAATAAGGGAGCATGGCTTGGATCAATTTATACAAAAGCAAACCTTCTACTAGAAGATGAACTCGGAACTGACAAAGAAGCAACAAACCGAGAACAACTAACTTCAATTTTAAAAGAGCTAGAAAGCCAAAAAGGTGAATACTTTGATCTTTGGAAAGAGACACGTGGTTGGTCACTTGAGATGATGAAAGAGACATATAAGTGGGCGGACGTAGAGTTTGATCGCTGGTTCTTTGAGTCAGAAGTTGATTCACCATCTTTAGAACTAGCTAAGAAACTATACAACGAAGGAAAGCTGGTTAAGTCTGAAGGCGCTATCGGAATGAACCTAGAGGATGATAAGCTAGGTTTCTGTATTTTGATAAAGACTGATGGCACAGGACTCTATGCTACAAAAGACGTTGCTTTAGCGGTTAAGAAGTTTGAAGAGTTTGGAGTTGAAAATAATATTTATATTGTGGATACAAGACAAGCATTTCACTTTAACCAAGTGTTCAAGGTTCTAGAAAAGATTGGCTTTGAGCAAGCAAAGAACTGCTACCACCTTCAGTATAACTTTGTAGAGCTACCAGATGGAGCAATGAGCTCAAGAAAAGGAAATATAGTTCCTCTAAATGACCTTATCCATCAAATGGAAGCACATATTAAAAAAGAATACCTTGAAAAGTATTCTGATGATTGGACAGCAGAAGAAATTCAAAATACAGCATCTATGATTGCTAAAGGCGCCATAAACTATGGAATGACTCGCTTTGATAATAATAGAAAGATTATTTTTGATATGAAAGAGTGGTTAAAACTAGACGGTGAAACGGGGCCATACCTACAGTACGTATATGCAAGAATTAACTCCCTGTGTGAGAAGCTATCTTACTCTGAAGATTTAAATGCTGACTTTTCTTTACTCAAAAAAGATAGTGAGATAGCGCTATTAATAAAGCTTTCAGCTTTCAATGATATAGTAGTTCAATGTCACGAAAAGAATTCAGCGACTTCACTATGCTCTTACCTATATGAGCTAGGTAAACTATATAACTCATTCTATGCAGACTCACCTATTGCAAAAGCAGAAAGTGAAGAACTTAAAAATGCGAGACTACTTCTATCAAAGTCAGTTAGTCTTGTAATGAAACAAGGTCTTCAGCTACTAGGTATCGAAGCACCTCAGAGAATGTAGAAAAAGAAGGCCTATTTTAGAATAGGCCTTATAGCTTCATAAGCTCTTCAACCATACCAGAAAACTCTTCTTTACGATCATCAATAACATTAACTACAGAACTATTAAAAACTCCTGGCTTAACTCTAGTACCAAGGTCCTCATTTAGAAGAATTGGTAGTAATATTTTATCACCAAAGTACTCAATGGCCTTTGTCACAGGTTGATCACTATCTGGGATACCAGGGATCTGTCTTTTTCTAATATTACTCCAGTGGAAATCTTTATCATCAAAACCAAGTATTGAGGCAATACCATTTGTTGCAAAATTTTGCGGCTTCTTATCTTCAAGGTTTTTTTGAACAATTGCACCTGTAAGAGTCTCTACAAATCCACCAAGACGAGTATCTTTTGCTAAAAGGTGTTTAACATCTGTCACAATATTAGCTGGTATATCCTTACCACCACTTCCATTTAACATAGGCTTAATAAAGCTCTCTTTAATTTCAGAAATAGACTTTCTTCCCTCTTCAGATTTAAATATAGTGCCTATAATTTCTTTAGAGCCAAGTTTTTCTATTGTCTCTTGATCAACACCTTCTTTCGAGAGAGGTTCTTTAGCTTCTTTTTTAATAAATGAAGATATTTCTGACTCAATGATGAGATCAATAAGTTCAGATTCCATTAGTTCCGCTTTTAAATCATCAAGAGAAAGGGTCCCATTTACCTTTAGCTTTTCTCTTAATGTATTTAAAAACTTATCAAATTTTATCTTAGCCTCTTTACTATCATACGAGTGAAGCTTTCTTAGATAATCTCCTACCATTGGAAGATAATCATCTAAGTAAGTAGTAATCATTTTCAGCTCAACATCCTTTGAATCATCTTTTTGAGCTGGTAAGTCTAACCATAATCCATTTTTAAATGTATCTTTTGAAAAAGCTTCTAACTTAGAAAGAATATCTTTACTAAATTCAAGCTCTTCACTACTTAATGAAAGTTGTTTTTTTAGTTCACTTGAATTAGCTATAGTTTTTATAACATCAGGAACAATATTACTAAGAGCACATTTTTCAACGACTTCAATCGCCCAATCAACTCTCTTTTGAGAATCTTCATTTGTAGATGCCTTAAAGAATTCTATCCAAAATTTATCTCCTCTAGGAGAGCTTGTATTTGATAAACGGCTAAGTAATTTATTTGAACTGAGTTCTTTATTAGAACTTAAGAGACTCTTCTTCTCTTCTTGAATACAACGATTATAGTTTGCCTGATCATCTTCTTCTAGATCATAAAAAAGCTTAACAGTACTACCCGCATTTTTAGTAATACTTGGAACTAGCCCAAATATAGACTCAATGAGACAACTATTAACAGTGTCAGTATATTCACCAGTACTATTTGAGTTTGAGCTCACACATTTTTCCAAGCCGCTAATGACTTTATTACTAAACTCATTTTGAGTCTCTTTATTATTACTTAAAAGCTCTAGAACAGGGCCTATCTTGTCCTGGAAGACAAGTGTAGTAGCTTTCATTCTTGCACTATTAATACATTGATCACTACTTGTTCCTTCTTTACCGTCAATAGAAGATAAGCACTCTTGCAGAACATTATTCGCCTCAGTAGAAACAACGAGGGAGTCTTCTAGCTTTTTCTGATATACTGCTGAAGACTCTATAGAGTTTTTTGTATAAATATCAGCAATAGACTGCTTTAAAACTTTCTCACCAATGACACTTGTTGCGGAGAGAGTAAAACTTGACTGTAATTCACTTAGATTATCTTTTTTGTATGCTTCATCTATATCATTTCTAAAATCTTCGTTAATAAATTTATTATATATATCTTCTCTTTCTTTTTTCGTAAATGCACTAGCGTAATCACCTTCGTTTAAGATCCCACTTAACTGATCAGCAAATACATTATACGTCACAGAAGATTTAACTTTTAAAATACAAGTATCTAAATAGCTCTTTAACTCTTGATCAGACTTTCTTTTTTCTAAACATTGCTCCATGATCGAGCTAGCACTGCTGGCCATATCTTCAACATCTTTCTTAGACTTTAAGAGCTCCTTATCTAATAGCTTTTGCCCTTCAGCTCGAGAGGCGTGGCCTGTGAGCTCTATCGCTGCGACTTCGGTCATCTGATCTATAACAACACCCAACTCATCTTCTGACTGAGCATTCAATAGTTTTGTCTTGAAGTTATACTCACCTTCAAATAGCTTTTGTCTTAAATCTTTAGATATACTATCAGAGGACTCTCCCGGAACCATATCTTGCACGTATTTATTAATTGTCTGATCTGCGACTATATATGTAGCTTCTCCTTTTATATTTTTAAATTCAGCTACGACTTCATCTAAACTTAATTCTTTCTTTGAAAGTATGGAGAACACATTTTCTCTCATTTTCTTAACAATAGTTCCCTTAGCTTTATCTATAATACTTGGGTCGACATCACTATCTTCAAGTAATCCAGTTACAACAGGAGTTAAAATGTCCTCACTGGCTTCTTCACTCATAACAAGACTAACTGTACATTGACTTTGTATTTTATCTAGAGAACCAGATACTGAGCTGACAGTATTATAGTTTTTAAGTTTTTCTTTAAAACAGCTTTGTATCTTCTTTGCAAAGAAAGACTTCTTAGCATCAGATAACTTAACATTTCGATACAAAGGATCGCTTTCAAAGATACTAGAAAGCTCTTTTTCACCAAGGTAATAAGACGCCCATTCGACACTGTCTTTTAGACATCTTGCTGACTCTTTTTCAAAGAAACTCTCATTAACACTAGAAACAAAGAGCTCATCTCTTCCTTTAGACTTCAAATCTTCAAAACACATAATATGTGGAGCTTGATCACTTTTTTCTAACTTATCCCAAAGCTCTTTACCTAATTTTTGTTTGAGAGTTTTTGTAATTACAAGCTCAGAAGCAGTCATTGTGACAAGGTTAGTACATTTAGTTGCTTCTACTTTATAGAATTCATTATCTTTTAGGGCCCTATCAGCAATACCATTTTGTATTCTAATACAATTATCATACCCCTTAGAGATTGTTTGTTCTCTAATTTCATCTCTGTCTGGCCCTTTTATATCCATCGCACCTAATTCAAAACTAATTAAGCTTGCAGAAACACTTCTTCCAACGACTTGCTCAATCTTTGAAGAGCATGATAATAAGTCATTTTTAAAATCATCTGTCTCCCTACTATTGAGTTTTTTCTGATTATAGTTATCTTTAAACTTTGTAGGATTTATATAGCCTTTCTCTTGATAGCAACTTCTTAAGTCTTTTCTTGCCTGAGTTAAAACACTTCTTTTAACAACAAGCTTTATATCTTTTCCCTCTGCCCTATAGTCACTTTCCATTTTCTTAAGAGAGATATTAACAACACTCTCTAAGCCTTTATCTACTGCTGTGAACATAGCTTTAAAGATACATCCTTTTATATAAGACATATCTTCAGTGATATCATAATTTTCTTTGATACATTTACTGTACTCACTTGATGAAGTTTTTACCAAGCTTCCTTGATCATTCTGCATTAATTGAAACTTCATAACTTCCATACCAATAATGACAGGTGCCTCTTTGGTATAAGTATTCAAGCACTCTTCAGCAGCTTTCTCATTTGACTTAGAAGAAGCTTTTGCCAAACAGGAGTCTAGTCCCTTCATTGAAATTTTTGTAATCTCAGCATAGAACTCATCAGACTCTCCTGGCACAATCTCTCGAATCATTTTAGGGACTATGTTGGAGACAAAGTTCTTATATGAATGCTCATAGGTCTTTGCTGTAAGTTTTGAGATATTTGCATCTAACTTTGGTATATCAGTTTCTACATCTCTAACAATATCCAAAACAATACTATTAACCTCTGCTTTGTTTAAGTACTCTTTACCGTCTTTGTTAATAGATCCAATTTGAGAATTTACGGCATCTCTTATTTCATCAGCGAGATGATCTCTTCTTCCCTCCAAACTAAAGAAGCTATTAAAAAGAAAAGTTTTAATTCCTTGACCACTTCTTTTACTTATCTTTGTTGGATATGAATCCGTCCTTTCTGAAGAGAGATGTACTCTTGGTCTTGCTGTAATTATTTTATTTTCAGATAGTGAAATCTTATATGTATTCTTGTCATAAATTTCTTTATTCTCACCATTTCCTCTTACATAAATAGCAATATTTTTTTCACCTGTGGCATCATTTTCAATATCAAAGAAGAACTGATCAGTCTCACTTTTACTATCTGAATCAATGACGACGATTTTAAAGTAACCTTCACCATTTTCAACAATTCTTCTTATCTCAAGTCCATCCCTCAGGGCCTTAGCTTCATCTAGAAACTTAAGCTCTCCAACTCTTCCATCATCACCTATCATCACCTTTACATTATGAGATTGATTTAAAGCAGAAATCGAAACAATCATACTTCCATCTTCAAGGACTATAGGCTTTTTAGAGACTGCATTTTCAAGATAGCTTCCCCACACCTTATCATTCACTTTTAAGATATTTGCTATATTTGAATCTAAATCTGGAAGAAGACTCGAAATATCTTCAAGACTTTCACAACTACCTACGTAGAAATCACTAAAGGTTTCTTCAAATTCATTTTTATTATACAGGCCTAATCTCTTTAATTTACTCTTTAGATCATCTAGATTCTTATCATCAGTTAGAGGATAAATTTCATCATCAATAATTTTATTATTCTTAGAAACTCTCAAATAGAATGAGCCATCATCAAAATTAAAGAATAGTTCTCGTGTCTCTCCCTTCACAACAGTAGACTTTACAAGACTCATTTTTGATACTCTTTGATCTAGTTCCTTCCTCTTTCTATTAACCTCAGCAATCAAAGCTTCTTTTTGTTTATGACTAAAATCATAAGCGTCCATAGTTGAATTGAGACTATTAAGTGCTTTTTCAATATTACCGGGTGTACTTATATCAATTGTCTTAGTTTTTTTAGATGCTAATGTGTCTACTAAGTCCTGCGGGAATACGGCCCGATTTAGAGACGCAGACTTTTTCTTCATTCCCTTTGCAAATACAAGTTTTCCACTTAGGTCAGTAACAATAGCAAAACCTGTTCTAGGGCCACTAGTACCACTAGAAATCACTTTATTATCCAAACTTTGATCAACTTCTAGGACTACCTTCCGCATTAGCTCGTTACCGCTCTCACGCGACAGACCCATGGTATTTTCTAGTTCAACTTGAACCTTAGGACTAGATTTGCCCATTTCAATTACTTTTTTTTCTTCTTTAATTTCTGGTCTTAGTTT